>CAKZUK010000204.1 GCA_937921775.1 uncultured Saprospiraceae bacterium | reverse complement strand
AAGAGAATTTTGAACCTGTCGGTACCGCTAGGCAGGATAATGAACCGTTGAACCTGTCAAGCCGCCAGGCAGAATTCGGAATTTTAATTTTGCTCAATATCGCAGAGTTTCACATTTGAGGGGCATTCGAGATTCAAAATTTCTCAAGTTTATCTTGTGCAACAGACTTACAAATATGTATATACAGTAGGTCTATCTGGCTAGCTAGATAGACCCTCAGGAAGGATCGAAATTAGGGTTAGAATTTCCCACTATCGCGGGGCTCCGCGCATTAAGCGCATTCTAATTCACATTCTAATTCTAATTCCTATAGTTTTACTTTTCATTTAAATTTCATCCTTTGAAAAAATTACCTGCCACAGAAAAAACAATTTCCAAAAAGATTGGAAGAAAAATAAAGTCCCCCATCCTCGTGAGTAATCTCAAGGAACTTGGCCTTGACCCAAAAACCTTTACCAAATTCTTCTCACCACTCTTTTCAGAATTGAGTTGGGACCCCTACGATCTCAGACGCCTCCAAGGCGAATTCCTAATGAAGGCTTTTCCAAAAGACAAAGTCATCATCGAGAAGCGCCTCCCTGATTACTACATCGGCAAAAAAGACAAACGCACTTACAACAAATGGATCAAACAGCTTAGCAAAAAAAAGCTAGCACAATTCGATGCCATTAAACCTTGGCGACGAAGATCCGTTTGTAAATTTGAACTGACTGAACTAAAAAGTGGTATCAGAATAAAGCGAGTCGAAGTCCCACAATTCGCACAAGAAGTCAGCGGTAATGACCTCCGATCTCTCCCTCGAGTATTTGATGAATCACCTGCTAAACATGTCGAAAACGAATTGTTCTATCAGCTTATGAAAGAAGTGTTCACTGTCGTGAAAAACGCCCGTGCAAGTATTGGTAAAAAAGTAAAGAAGGTTAGTTTTACCGCTCACTTCATGGGTGTACAAGCTACCTCCGACAAGCCGGGCGACAACTCTCCCGAAGGTGCTCACGAAGATGGTGTTGATTACATCATCTCCGCCCTAGTCATTAATCGCTTCAACCTAAAAGGTGGCCAGTCTCAAATCATTGAGCTGAAACCTAATAATAAAAAAGAGATTATCTTTCGACATACTTTAAAACCGGGTGAGTTTATTTTTCAAGCAGATTCCCGTGATGAGATTGTATACGGAACAGATCTTTGGCATCATGTGACACCTTTTTATTTGGCTAACAAAGCGAATGGTGAAGGCTGGCGGGACATTATTGGCTTTGACTTGATGGTCGGCTAAGAATGTGAATTAGAATGTGAATGTGTTGAATCTATCTGGCTAGACAGGCCGTCAGGAAGGATCGAAATTAGAAGTAGAATTCCCCACTATCGAGGGACTCCGCGCATTAAGCGCATTCTAATTCTAGTTTCGATTCTAACTCACATTCTAACTCCTTCAAGATTTTCGCAAAGAAAAAGATGCTTCATCCAGCGAGGTCCCATAAGTATAATCTGAATGCAAAACAATCGTTTCTCCTGCTTTCACTTTCACTGGGCGTTTTAGTTTCACAACAGTGGGGGGCATCAAACTATCTGTCCCCGTAAAGTTGCAAGCTTCCGCTACTTCAATATAAGAATGTATATAGACCGAATTGACCGTTCCTGAGAGTAAGGGTTTGAACTTTGTTTTACGAACGATGTTCATCTTTTTCTCTTTATACAAGTCGATGGTGTTTACCACTTTTTGAGGAGTAAACTGCTCAGGAAGATGGCGGGTAAAGAAGATCGGATAGTGGCTGTGTTTATCATCAAATTCAGCATAACTGAGTTGCGCCAAGTTCACGATCTTACCGGGAATCAATTTACCTTTTGGTTTGAGAAACTGACGCATGTGCTTAAAAATTTGAACCTGATATTCGTTCGCACAGAAAACGCTCATGAGTTCTCCAATGATAAAATCTACCTTTTCAGGAAGTTCTGTTTTGAGAGCGTCTCCGTGTATCAATACTACTTTTTTATCCCAGCCATTTTTCTTGAGCATTTTTTTCACTAGCGGAATTACGTTGGGATTACTCTCAATCAAATATGCTTTCTTGACATCATCCAAATAATACTTGGTTAATGCTAATGTACCGATACCGATTTCACAAACTACCTTATTCTTCATGCCCTTATATTTTTTGAATGCATTTTTAAAGGCATCTACACGAAGTTTATCTGTTTCCATTACCTTGTAATAGAAATTTGGAAAACCGTAAGTATCCGGATTAAAAGTCTGTGCTTCCAACAAAGCATATTTCAACTTGTCATAATGATCTACTACCTTAGATATAAATTCAAAATTTGAGTTGTATTTTAATGACATTATTTTGTTATTTTTATGAAGTTTAAAGATAAGTAATTGGTCTTGATAATGATATGTTCTGGATAGGATTTTTTCTCCTCTCTTGTATAAAAGTCTCTGACAGGGATGGGACACAGATTCAATGGGTGGAACGGATTAAGGACGGATTTTTTCTGTGAGATGTCAACCCTCTTTCGAATCTAAGACATCCTATCTGAGCGCTTTTGAAGAATATGCATTAAAAGAAAAAATCCGTCCCCGATCTGTTTAATCCGTTCAATCCGTGTTCCCATCCTAGTTAACGGGAAAAAAATAACATCCAGTAAAAATGCTACAAGAACTAATAAAAATAAAAACAAGCCCCGACCAACACCTAGCTCTTTGGAAAGTATTCTCCGAAAGAAGTCAAAGCAATAAAAATATCTTCCTCACACATGGTACCTTCTCCAACAAAAAAGTTTGCCTAAGCATCGCTGACCTCATGATTAACAATGGATATACCTGCTGGATCATGGAATGGCGGAATCATGGAGCTAGTTCACACACCAAAGTTCCATTCAACTTTGAAACGATAGGAAAAGAAGATATTAAAACCACGCTGGATTACCTCCAGGACAAACTGAGCATTGGCAAATTGGCTTGCATCACGCACAGCGGAGGTGGTATAGCTCTAAGTATCGCTCTGATTTGTTATCCTGAATTAAAGTCTAGAATTGAATCGATTGCTATGTTTGGTTGTCAAGCTTTCGGTGCCGCTCATACTTCTCTTAATTTTATAAAAATATGGTTTGGCAAACAAACTTCCAAAATGATTGGTCGCGTTCCTGCCAGTAAAACAGGAAGTGAGCATGACGAGACTTACCATACTATGAAACAATGGTTCGACTGGAATCTCAGCAAAAAATTTCTCAGCGATGACGGAACCGATTACCTTCCTAAAATGGCAAGTATAAAGATTCCAATATTTTCAATCGCTGGGGCTGGCGATACCTTTATCGCACCACCTTCTGCTTGCAAAAGCTTTCTAAAGGCATTTGACAATCCGGATAATAAATTTTTGATTTGTTCGAAAGAACTTGGATTTCAGGAAGATTACAATCATCCTCGAATTTTACACTCTAGAAATGCTAGTCTTGAAATACACCCCTTAGTCTTGAAATGGATTGAGAGAAATGAGACTTGAGTGAAGCATTCTTGTATCAGCCCTAGTAGACCTTTATTAAACTTTGAAAGTTTAGCAAACCTTAGTTCCTAAAGAAAATAAAGCTTCGTACTTTCACCACTCAATCAAAATCGCAACATGCCACCCAAGTGCTTCATATCCTTTCACGAATCTACCGATTCCTATATATTGCCTGAGCGATTCACTTTCCCATTTTATTATGAGCCCCATCCCTTGGCAATGCTTGCCGTAAAAGAATTGCAAAGTCAGCTAGAGCAAATAAATGATTGGGAGCATAACTTTGGACTAAAAGAAGGAAAGCGAGGCTTAGTAATTGGTAAAATGTTTGGTGTACTGGTTGTAGAGAATCAAGCAAAAGAGTTGGGTTACCTCATGGCCTTTTCAGGTAAATTGTTTGGTAAAAATGAACATGATAATTTTGTACCTCCAGTTTACGAAACTGAGGGTGAAGATCATTTCCTCAATGTGGGCATGCCACAACTCAGCCAACTCAGCGAAGATATTTCAGTACTGGAAAACCATCCAGACTACCTTGCGGCTAATCAACAATTCGAGGATGATAAGAAAGCGCAAGTCGATCAAATCGCTGCGCAAAAATTAAAAATAAAAACGGGCAAGAAAGAACGCAAAGCACAACGACAAGAGGCAAAATCAAAATTAAGCGCCGAAGCCTATCAAAAACTGGAAGCAGAATTGATTTACAAAAGTCAAGGTGACAGTATTTATTTAAAAAATCTAACAGATCATTGGAAAGAACGGTTGGTCGAAAGCCAACAAAAACTTAACACTTACCTCGAGCCAATCAACGATTTAAAAACAGCCCGAAAAAACAAATCGACGGCACTCCAACAAAAACTGTTTGATCAATATACTTTTTTAAATCAGGCTGGAGTCGAAAAAAGTTTGTCTCAAATATTTCAAACTACTGCGCCGATATCTGGAGCTGGAGAATGCGCAGCACCTAAGTTGTTGCAATACGCTTTTCAACATCAACTCCGACCAATCACGATGGCAGAATTTTGGTGGGGACAGTCTCCGAGTTCTGAAATCCGAAAACACGGTCTCTACTACCCTGCCTGCCAAGGCAAATGTAAGCCCATCTTAGCGCACATGCTTGAGGGAATTGAGTTGGATGAAAATCCATTACTCGTCAATCCTGCTCTTGGAAAAACTATTCCGATTATATACGAAGACGATCATTTATTGGTCATTAATAAACCCCACGAATTTTTATCTGTCCCGGGGATCAGCATACAAGACTCTGTAGCTTGGCGCATGAAAATTAAATATCCAGAAGCAAGTGGTCCCCTCATCGTACATCGCTTGGACATGTCGACTTCTGGTTTGATGCTTATCGCAAAATCATTGAAAGTCCATAACTTTTTGCAGCGACAGTTCATCAAACGTCAGGTTAGCAAACGCTATGTTGCCATACTCGACGGCATTGTAAAAGAGGACGAAGGACTCATCGACCTACCGCTCCGAGTAGACATCCATGACCGACCTCGCCAGCTCGTTTGTTATGAACATGGCAAGTCGGCTCAGACAAGATATAAGGTAATTGATCGTTCCAATGGTCAAACCCGGATTCACTTTTTCCCGATTACGGGGCGCTCGCATCAGTTGCGGATGCATGCTGCTCATCCATCAGGTTTGAATATTCCTATTCTAGGGGATGACCTTTATGGGACTCGAGCGGAGCGAATGTTTTTACATGCTGCTTTTTTAGAGTTTATGCATCCGACAACACGTAAAATGATGCGTATTGAGCTTGAACCAAAATTCTAAACAGAAACTTAATCTATAAAGTCTATTGATTCAATATCTGAAGACTTAGGCTCTTCATCCAATTCTTTTTGGGTAAAGCCCAAATAATTCCCTTTATTATTTACAAAACCCTGTCGCTCTCCAAACTTCACACGGATCAATTCACAATGCCCACTTAATTCAAAGTTATTTATTTCATCAAAGGAAGCTTCAATTAATATCTTTCCTGTTTTGTCGATAAAACCCCATTCTTTTCCCTTACGAAATCCAGCAATCTCAAAGTCCCTAAAAGTATCGACTCCATCAAATTGTGGTTCAATAACCATATCTCCTCTATCATTAATAAACCCCCATTTCCCATTTCTAAGCACAGGCATTAAGTCCCCCTTTCTAAATGTTCGATTCTGCGTTGCTACAAATTTTGCAGGAATCACCATCTGGCCTTTTTTATCAATAAAACCAAATTTACCCTTGACCATTACTCCTGCAAAATCACCCTCTCCAAAACCATAAGCATGTTCGTAAATCGGTTCAATCACCACTTCTCCTTTTTTGTTTATAAAGCCAAATTTTTTATCTTTTTGAAAAATTGCCAATCCATTTTTTCCAAACTGATGCACATATTCAAACTGATGTGGAATCACTAGCGCTCCCTGATTATTAATATAACCAGCCTTCCCATCTTTATACACAAATGTCAAATCACTTTCGTAAAATGAATATGCCTGTTCATAATCTAATGGAATTTTTATAACTCCAGTTTCATCAACGAATCCAAATTTATTCATTTCTAACATAACTAAAGCCAAACCACTTTGATCAAATGCACCAACCCACATATAAGTTGGCTCTACTATCACTTCGCCTTTTTTATTTATAAATCCTTTTTTATTTTTCTTCTCAATTTCGGCTAACTGTTGCCCCTCAAAACTAGCCGCAAAAGTCACTCCTGGCAAACTAATAACAACTTTTCCATTTTCATCAATATATCTAGGCCCCTTCCTATCATAATTATAAACAGAAGCAAGCTCATCAATCCTAAATACATGTGTTTCTACTTGATCAAATTGTGCTTCTATCTTAACTACACCATTTTTATCCATGTAGCCATATTTGTAGTCTTTAGTATTAAAAGAATAAAGATAATCTTGTGCAAAGACTGAAAAGGAAACCGATAGAATCAGCCCCAAAAGGGTGAAACGTAAGTAAGTTTGTGTCATAATTTTGTTGGGTTTTATACTTAAATACTCTGTAACAAATATATCAAAACTTAGCTTATCTAAAAAAAGACTACTACCTTTTTTTTTGTAATTATTTAATCCCCCCCCTAGATAAAACACTTAAATCGACACTCCTAACATTTAGTATTCCGTCTTTTACTTATCTTGTAATTAATATCAAATCAGCAAAACAATGCAAGCAAACAAACCATCAAAAGAAACGAACGAAAAATGGCACAAAGATCCATCTAACTGGCGACTAGGTATTTTCTATTACAACAAAGAAGACAAACGATTGCTACCTCCAAAACGAATTCCATCCATGGGCTGGACTGTCAACTTTGCTAATCCATATTCTTTTTCGCTGCTACTAGGTTTTATTTTAGCTATCGCATTTTTGATTTATCTCTTTGATAAAATTCCGGTTTAAAAACCAGTGCTAACTTCTTGCTAAAAAAGAGCGCTAATATTTTCCAAAAAATATCCCCTATGAAAAAATTACTCGATGCGCAATCCAAATCTATCGTCAACATCTACGACGAAATCAATCTGTGGTCTGCACCTTTCGGTCGACTCCTCCTTGAAAACATTCCAATGCAATCGAGCATTAAAATTCTAGATCTTGGTTTTGGAACGGGCTTTCCTCTAATAGAATTGAGTCAGCGTTTTGGCGAAAGTTCGAAGATTTACGGGATTGACATTTGGGCAGAAGCCATCAACAGAACAAAAAATAAAATTAAATTACTGGAACTCAAAAATATCGAAATATTGGAAACCAGCGCCATAAGTATTCCGCTCGCCGATCAGCAAATTAATCTCATCACTTCCAACCTAGGTGTCAACAATTTTGAGGAGCGCAAAAAAGTTTATGCAGAAATGCACCGAGTCTTAAAAACCGATGGATCTATTTGCATCACCACCAACCCGATGGGAACTTTTGAAGAATTGTTTGATTTATTTTCCATCGTTTTTAAAGAAATGGGATTAGAAGATGAATTGGAAAAACTAAATACTTATCTTCAACATAGAAACACAAAAGCTTCGATTGAAGCAGAATTTAAAACAAGTGGATTTAAATTGGTAAAAAGCAAATCAGATCACACTAACATGCGCTTTTCTGATCCGGTGGCCGTTTTAAATCACAGTTTAATTCGAATTGGGTTTAGACGATACTGGGAAAAAATGATCCAGGAAGAAATGCGTGCTGATTTTTTCAAACGTTTGCTGGATAAAATAGGCTTGCATATTCAATCGGAGGGAGCATTTAGCATGAAGATTCCGATCCTGTATTTAGAATTTAGAAAATCTGAGTATAGCTAAAAACCGATCGACGACAGGAAACAAAATCTTGAATTTCGAAAAAATTAAACCAAAGCCTGTTCTAATTCTAACTTGCGGCCATACCGCGACTCAACATACTATATGAAACAAGCCATCAGCGCCGGCCACGAAATCACACTAGCCGTAGCAAAAGAAATACTTCTCGCAAAAGGCAATGCCTTCGACGCAGCCATTGCCGCACACTTTGCCATGTTTATTACAGAACCTTGCATGGCATCTGCTGGAGGTAATGGATTCGCTTTGGCAAAACCTGCAAACAAATCCGTTCAGTTTTTCGACTTCTTTTGTCAAACACCAATTGAAAAAAACATAGAACAATTAGACTTCTACCCTATTGTCATCGACTTCGGTGGTGAGTCCGAAGAGTTTCATGTAGGACTTGGAGCAGCCGCAGTTCCAGGAAGTATTGCTGGTGTTTTTGCTTTGCATCAGCACTATGGGACTATGCCGATTAGGGATTTGGTACAACCTGCCATCCAATTGGCGAAAGAAGGTGTGATCATGAATGCCTTTCAATCTTATGATCTTGGATTGTTGGAACCTATTTACAAACAAGATCCTAGCGTCAAAGATATTTTTTTCAAAGATGAACGCATAGTTAAGGAAGGAGATTTACTACAAATGCCGGGCATGGCAGATTTTCTGAACTTCATTGCGCAAGAAGGAGAACGAGGTTTTTATCAAGGTGAGATCGCACAAAGCATAGCGGCAGACTCTGCGGCAAGAGGTGGCTTTTTACGTAGAGCAGATTTTGAAAACTACAAAGTAAATATTGGAGATGCCTTTGCGATTCCTTATAAAAATAAACGCGTTTATTTACCTAATGGCCCCAGCAAAGGCGGCGCAGCGATGGCCTTAATGTTTGCACAAATGGGTACGGAACAACAGGCATTGGCTCTAGCCATCAAAAGAGCGCAGTTGATGATTAGCGATGAAAATAACATCAAATCAAAGGTTGACGCGCTTTATCCTGGCAATAACTTTAATCTACAAGTTTCTCTATCATCGAATCGAGGTACTTCTCATTTCAATATTGTAGATCGACATGGAAATGCAATTGCACTCACCAGTTCCATCGGTGAAGGATGTGGCTATTTCATCCCCGGCACCGACATGCAACTCAACAATATGCTCGGCGAAATATTCCTTCTGCCCAATGGTGCACATTCTTGGACGGCCAATACGCGACTCCATTCTATGATGACTCCTACTATGCTGACCGATCAAAATGGGCAGCTAGAATTCGTAGCAGGCTCAGGAGGTGCCAGTCGTATTCCTTATGCGATTGGACAGGTCATTCATCATTTGTATGCCAACCAAAAAGATTTGCATGCAGCTACTATAGAACCTCGTTTTCATTTTCAGGATGGTTTATTTCAAGTGGAGAAAGGTGCGCAGTGGTCGCATCAGGATTTGGAGGCGAACATTTGGGAGGAAGATGGAATTTACTTTGGTGGTGTTCATTCGATTTGGACGGACGGGGATCGAATGGAGGCGATTGGTGATGCTCGGCGACATGGGCGGAGTCTTGTTTTTTAGTCTCTTGGAATTTGCAAATACTTGGTATTAACTTTTGATTGTTTCCTTGAGATAATTGATGGAAGATGTTTATCATGCTAGTACTTGGTACTAATAAAAAAAGCAGCTCCCCTTTTCAGGAAAACTGCCTCAACACTCATCATGCTGTTAATTTGATTT
>CAKZUK010000203.1 GCA_937921775.1 uncultured Saprospiraceae bacterium | reverse complement strand
TGTTCTATTTCTATTTCAAAATCTTTGACAGTCCCTTTTGATTCTAATCGTTCGATCAGTTCAAAACGAGATGCTACTGGCGATAAAAGGTTATGAATATTCAATCCTTTCATTTCCTCAGTAGAAAAACCAAACAGTCTGGTAGTTGCTTCATTAAAATCAACTAGTACACCTTTTTTATCACAAATATATATGGCATCATTCGACTTAGAAAAAATCTCTTGGTAGCGTTCTTGGCTTTTTACCATTTCCTGCTCCGTCATTTTTCTTTCTGTGATATCTTGGATGATACCTGACAGTACGATATTGTTTTCCGCATTTTTATTGGCGGTACATTGAACAAATGCAAAGCGCATTGTTCCATCAGTATTCTGGATTTTAATATCCTTCTTTATCGTCTTCAAGGGATTCCCCAATGTTTCCTCGTGGATTTGATTGAAGATACCTAAAGGTGAATCTGTAGCAAATGTTTCTTTGCCTTTCAATGCACCTTTTTTTGGTTTCAAACCAAGGATTGCAAAAACTTCGTCAGAAGCCTTAAACTCGTCACTATCTGAGTTAAACTCCCAGTTACCGATACTAGCAATACGCTGTGTTTCTTCTAGACGCTTGAGTACGTTATTACGTTCAATGGAGTATCGCAGCGATTTAGCTAAACCATCTGCATCAAAGGCTCCTTTAATTAAGAAATCCTGTGCTCCAGCTTTCACAGCATTTACACCAAGGCTCTTATCCGAAAGTCCGGTAAGAACAATTACATTATTTTCGGGAAATTTATCAAGTAGAATTTCGAGTGTTTCGAAACCGCGACTATCTGGTAAGGTAAGGTCCAAAAGAATGGCCTCATAATCATCATTAGCTTCAAGCTCTTCTAAACCCAGGGCTAGCGTTGTCTTATTCACTACCTGACAATTAAGCAGGTCTGATTCTCCCAGTAAAAGTTCTACCAGTCGAGCATCGCCGGGGTTATCCTCAATTAGTAAGATTTTATTGTAGGTCTCGTAATTTGACATATCGTTCAATACAGTAGTATTTCCCGAAGTACTATAGCCGTCTGTCATCATAATATTTTCCTCTTTAGTAGGTTCCAATGTAAATGTAGATTGCCAATCAAATATTGAAACAATCGATTTCCCTACTAAGACACAGCTAAAGGAAACCGATTATTAGCTACGAGGTAAAAAGACAAATGTTGCGCCACTTTTGTCGACAACAAACAAGCATAAGAACTGATCCGGTGATTTATAAACAGATTTAAAATTTTCGACTTTATCGTTATTGACAATTTGTTTGGCTACAAACTCCTCCAAAGTAGAGGCATTTATATGCCAATCCTCCTTTAAATTGGTCGCTTCCTTAAGGGGAATCCCCAATTCCACACCATCACGATGCAGGACAAATATAGGATAAGACGACACATCTTGGTTCATAATCGTATCGCTGGCCTGTGCCATCATATTTTTAGATGCTTTAACCTGAGACTCAAGCTCATTATATATGGTACTATCTTCCATTTGTTTATTTTTTTCACTTTCTTTTTTATTCTCCTTGATTTTAGAAAATAAAATCACATTTTTTAAAAAAAAGTTTATTTAACGTAGCCAATTGCTAAGTCTGCTAAATAATCTGAAATAGGATATATAGAATTTCTATCTCGTGTAAGTGAGCACAAATTCAACGAAACTTCATGCGATACTTCCCCTGCTAGCTCCCACTTACCATTTCCAACGAGTAAAAACTGGCACCTATTATAGTTAGCTAATCTTTTATATCAATTCCAATAAGGCGACATTTTCAATATGATGTGTATGTGGGAACATATCAACAGGTCGCATTTTGCTAACTTTGTATTTTTGTTTCAGCAAGAATAAATCTCTTGCCTGAGTACCTGGATTACAACTTACATAAACAATCTTAGGCGCTTCTAGTTTTAATAAAAATTCAACTACATTGGCGTGCATTCCTGCTCTTGGTGGATCGGTGATAATCACATCCGGCTTGCCGTGTTTTTCTGCAAATTCATCTGACAGTACATGACGAACATCACCGGCGTAGAATACGGCATTGGAAATACCATTTAATTCCTGATTGATTTTTGCATCTTCTATCGCTGCAGGTACCTCTTCTATTCCAACTACTTGCTTGCATTTAGCTGCCAAATAAAGAGCTATACTTCCAATCCCAGAATACAAATCATAAACGTTTTCGTTTCCACTAAGGCCAACAAAGTCTGCAACCACATCAAACAAACGAACAGCTTGATTGGTATTGGTTTGAAAAAATGACTTAGGGCCAATTCGGAAAACAACCTCACCCAACTTTTCTTCTACATATGCTGGTCCGAAATAATTTGGGATATCCAGATCGAGAATGAAGTCATTTACTTTGGTGTTGATACAGTAGTGAAGCGAGGTTATTTCTGGAAAAATTTCGAGCATAGGATCTAAAAATGCTTTTACCTTATCCATGTCATTCTCGCCAAAAACAACGATAACCATGAGTTGGCCTAATTCTGTTTTTCGGATAATCATGTTTCGCATGAAGCCAGTGTGCTCACGTGCATCGTAAAAACTCAAACCTTGTGCATGTGCGAGTTCTCTCGCTTTATTCCGCAATTTATTGGATGGCTCACCTTGCAAATAACAATGATCTATATCTAATATTTTATCGAAGGCTCCTGCTCTATGAAAACCCAACACGTCTTGTCTGTTGGAAATATCAGTGTTTAATTCCTCAGCAGTTAGCCAACGTTTATTAGAAAAAGAGAATTCCAATTTATTTCGATAATACTGCGTAGCATCTGAACCTAGTATAGGCTGAAAGTCTTCGACTTCTACTTTTGCGATTCGCTGTATAGCATCACGGACTACCGTTTCCTTGTGCTGCAATTGTACTTCGTACGCGAGGTGCTGCCATTTGCAACCACCACATACTTCAAAGTGGCTACAGAAAGGCTCGATTCTATCTTTTGAGTATTCAATGAATTCAAGGGGTGTGCCTTGCATGACACCTTTCTTTTTCCGCAATACGAGTACATCCACGATGTCGCCTGGTACTACATTATCAACGAAGACAACTTGTCCTTCTGCGTCACGACCTACAGCTTTACCTTTATCTGCTATTCCTTTTATTACTACGTTGTGTAGTATTTTCTTTTTTCTTCTTGCCATGTTTATTTTATAGTCATAGAGCCCTGCCCTATGTTGAAGGTATATTCCCGTCGGGAAAAATGAATTATCTTTTTATCTGGTGAGAACGATGTAATCTCGGATCAGAGTTTTCAAAAACTCGACTTTATTTTTTGGTGGCTCCAGAATATCCAACCTTTTAGTTAAGTTTTCTACTAATTCGTTAATTACTTCTTTGTGTGCTGCGTTTTTATGCTTTCGATATCTTGTAATAATTGTTTTTATTAGTAACATATCTGTTTCACTTAAACGTCGAACTTCCGGGAAAGCTGGTTCGTAATCATCAAGTGAATTAATTTTCAAAATATCTTCCAGCCTAAAACGAAATCCAAATTTAACCCGGATCACAGTGGTGTTGGCTGTCATATCACCAAGTCGCTGACTGTTATTAGAGGAACTGACAAGAAGAGCTGCTAAAATTCCGAAGGAAAGTGTTACATCTACAATTAAGAAAACGGCCCTAAGTAGATAATCGATTAGACTTGGTTCCTGACCATCGAGTCGAACCACTTTGATGCCCATTGCTTTTTTCCCCCAAGATTGTCCGTCTGCAATAATTTCAGACATCAACTGATAAGCTATAAACAAACCAAGCGGTAGAAAAGAGGCTACAAAGCTGAATGCTCCACCAGAATCGTATAGTGCATCCCTCAAAATAGCTGACAAGGCTGTAAACAAGATCAAATAAATAGTACCAACCAAAAGACAATCAATGATAAAAGCGATGATTCGCTCCTGCAAAGTTGCCAACTCATATTCAATAGTTACATTTTGAGTGGTTGTGATTTCTATAGTTCGCATGGTAAATTAATAATAGGTCAGAGAGATGATTTCATCCTCCAATCAACGTTATAGGGTTTTTATTGTTTAGTTTGCTATATTTGAACAATTAATATTTATGTCATAAAGTTAAAGTAAAGAAACTAAAACAAATCATAAACAGCACCTAAGGTACGGTTCACCATGCGAGAAACAAGTTTTATAAAGCAAAATAAAGAAAAGTGGAAAGAATTTGAGAAAATCCTATCGCACAAAGATAAAGACCCTGATAAACTAAACGACCTCTTTGTCCAAATAACTGATGATCTTTCTTATTCCCGAACTTTTTATCCGAACCGTTCTGTACGCGTTTATCTGAATAATCTTGCCCAGCAGATTTTTTACAGCATTTATAAGAGCAAAAAAAGCCGTTTGGGAAAGCTATTCTCCTTTTGGACGAATGAACTCCCTCAATTGGTCTATGAATCGCGTAAAGAATTCAGACTTGCTTTTATTTTATTTATTACCTCAATGGCTATAGGAGCTTTTTCATCAGCAATGGATCCGGAATTTCCACGCGCCATCCTTGGTGATGCTTATGTAGACATGACTATTGAAAATATTGAGTCCGGTGACCCAATGGCTGTTTATAAAGAAAAAGGAGCCTTTGGAATGTCGATGGGCATTACTGCCAACAATCTCTTTGTAGCCTTTCTAACCTTTTTACTGGGTGCTTTATTTGCTGTAGGTTCTATCGCCATCATGATTAGTAATGGTATCATGGTAGGTGCCTTTCAATATTTTTTTTACGAACAAGGTTTATTTAAAGAATCTTTCTTGACAATATGGACGCATGGTACCCTTGAAATTTCGGCCATTATCATTGCTGGAGCTGCGGGGCTTACAATGGGCCGAGGACTTGTATTCCCGGGTACGCTAAGTCGTTTACAATCCTTTCAGATTTCTGCACGCCGCGGTTTGAAAATCATGATTGGCATTGCTCCTGTTATTATTTTGGCGGGCTTCATTGAAGGTTATTTGACTAGATATACTGGCACACCTGATCTTGTCCGAGGTTTGTTCATTCTGCTTTGCCTTTCGTTTATCTTGTTTTATTATGTTTGGTATCCGCAGGCTTTAGCAAAAAAGGGTTTCATACAAGCCATCAACGACACTAAACTTCCTCCAGATAATTTGCAAAAGATAAACTTTGAGCGAATAAAAACATCTGGTGAAATATTTGCCGACATTTTCCTTTTCTACAAAAAAAATATTCGAGGTATTGGTACTGCTATCTTTGCTGGTGTTACGCTATTCTGTGCCAGCACTTTTTTGCTAGCGAATGGGGAACCTACCGAGATTTTTAATTTCCCACAAGGCTTATTTAGCATGGTAAGTGAGATCAACCAATTTTTTGTCAATGATTATGTTCCATTGATGCCGTTGTTTAATATTTTAACCTACAGCTTGATTACACTGGTTACCTTTGTACTACTTGGAAGAGCAGCAAAAGACTACGCGACTAATGGCATTGAAAAACAGGACGCTAGTTTTTACCTTTTTAGTTTTGGTAAAATTGCTTTCATAATAGGGCTGCTACAAGGTGCCTTTATGCTAAATGACTGGTATGTTCCTATTTGCTTTATCTTTGCAGGTCCACTCTTTTTCCTCTGGGCTTTTATCGCTTACTTTGAAAAAGTAGACCTTATTGCTGCCTTTGGCAGAATGACTAGCCTGATCAGCAATGATTATGGTCGAGTACTTGGCCTTTTCTTTTTACTGGCGGTCATTGGTACCTTATTTTATTCCATAATGGACACCGCATTGATTTGGTTTTACTTTGACTTTATTGGATGGAATTTCTCATTGGATCAGGAAACGATGAATCAGTTTGTAGCTATATTAGTGACCTTCACTGCAATGCTAATTCAATGTCTTATTTATCCAATGATTTTAATAGGACTTAGCTTTTTGTATTTCACTTTAGTGGAAATAAAAGATGCCCCCGCTCTTAAAGAAAAAATTAAATATATTGGTATCGGAAAAAGAATACAAGGTCTTGAAAAAGAAAGTTAAACACATAACTCTTTTAATTGGCAGTAGTTTATCCCTTCGCCTTTTAACCTTAGTCATAGCTTTGGCTATGACTACAGCGCTATGGAGCCAAACGCTCCCTCGTGACGAATACTTCAATTCCGATGTTCCACCCCGTGAATTTGACCAAGACCAATGGCAAAGCATTACTGAAGGCCTAGACTACACGCATGCGCTTGAAGACAGGGAAGGTGACGAAACTGACATAAAAAAACAAAACCAAAGTAACACCAACCATTCTGGCTCTAATCAAACCTCGAACAGAAGATATAGCGGAAGTACCAGTCCTTTTTGGATCGGCTTCTTCAAAATTCTGGCCGTACTTATTGCCGTTGGAGTTGTCGCTATCTTACTCGTACACCTACTCGGTGGCGGTGGCATTTTAGCTCCAAGAAGTCGGAAAATCCCAGTTGAAAATCAAAACATTTCAATAGAAGAAATTGAAGCCAACATTCATGAATCCGATTTGGATCGACATATTCGCGAATCGATTGAACAAAAAAATTATGCTCTTGCTATCCGTTTATATTATTTGGCCATCATCAAAGAGCTCTCGCTAAATAAATGGATCAAATGGAAGCGAGACAAAACCAATAAAGATTATTTACGCGAAGTACGCAACACTGACTTGTTCAAACCATACAGAAACGCTACCCGCATTTTTGAACGAGTTTGGTACGGACAATCAGAACTAGGTGAACAAGATTTCCTAAACATGAAACCAAATTTTGTGGACCTGATCAATCAGGCCAAACGAGGAAGTCAAGATTAAACAACACCTCCTCTCAAGCTAAACATTTAGCGTTCACCTCCAAATAGGTTGACGATTATTATATGAAGAACAAACGACCACTCATTATTTTTGGAATTGCAGCTTTGCTGATTCTTACCTGCTTCATCTTACTTAGAAGCAATAAGTCTCCACATAACTGGACTGAAAATTATAAAGAAGGAAGTAAAGAACCTTATGGCACCTTCGTGGTAAAAGAATTACTTGATGCATATTTTCCTAAAAAATCATTTAACGAAATCAACAGTAGTCTCGCCGGAAAACTATCCACTGATAGCCTCGGCGGAACAAATAATTATGTTTTTGTAGGAGAGGGCTTATACATGGACACTTCTGATGTCAATACCTTACTAGAATTTGTAGAAAGTGGAAACAATGCCTTCATCTCCAGCCGTACGATTCCTTATGACCTTATGTTTTATGTTTACTACACGGAATGTGACAACAACTATTGGGACGATTACAAAACCATGAAAGATAGCAGTATTACACTAGACATGCTGCACAAAGACCTTAGAGAAGAACCTGGTATTGAATACAAATATTTTTACAATAAAGGTGTAGGATCTTATCGCTGGCAGTACATTGACAGCGTTTATTTCTGTGATCAAGCTTACAGTTTTGTAGAACTTGGAGTCATCAACGATTCTCTAATTAATTTTGCAAAAATTCCTTACGGAGAAGGCACCTTTTATTTACATACCACCCCCTTGTCTTTTTCCAACATTCAAATGATTGATCCAAAGGGACTTAATTATGCGACAAAGGTTTTTTCTCATTTATCAGAAGGTGATATCTATTGGGATAATCACAGTCGTGTAAGAGAATCAATTGGAAGAAGGCGAAATCAAAATTCGAATGGAGGTGGTCCCCGACAAATTTCTAGTGAAGGTCCTTTAAAGTATATCCTGTCGCAAGCACCATTGGCTTGGGCCTGGTATACTGCTTTAGGACTTGGCTTATTGTATCTACTGTTTCGCGCAAAGCGAACTCAACGGAGTATACCGGTACTGGAAGAAAATAAAAATACTTCACTCGATTTTATTTCTACTATTGGTAGTTTATACTTTATACAAAATGACCATCGAAAACTTTGTTTGCAAAAGATGCGTTTATTTTTATCCTTCATACGCGAACGCTATTTGATGAATACTAATATTGCTGATGAAGCCTTTTTCAAAAGACTATCCGCTAAGTCGGAAGTACCAATGAACGTGATTGAGCAAATTTTTAGCTTTCACAATAACATAAACGGTTCATCTTTTATTTCAGAACAAACTTTGATTGAGTTTCATATGGAGATGGACAAATTTTATAAAAATTGCAAGTAAATGCAAGGTGTAAAGGAATACAATATTTGAAGGTTTGAAGGACACACGAGATGCAATACCGCGATCGCATCTCCTTCAAAATCTCATTGCCTTAAAGCCTTCACTCCTTAAAAAATAATAGAACATAAAAAGTACATTATGAATATCGACGACAATAACGAAAATCAGGACGGCACATCAGAGAACCCCTTGGAAAGTACAGAAAGTACGAACCCAGATCCAACTGAGAACACGGGAGCCCTTAACCTGAATCCAAGGCCGACTATCACACCGACTCCTGATGCTGAATGGGGCCGAAATCGATTAGACCTATCCCTAGTCACAAACATGGTCGACAAGATTAAGGATGAAATGCAAAAGGTAATTATAGGTCAGGATGAAATGATGGACTTGCTACTAGCTGCACTTTTTACGCATGGCCATGTACTCGTGGAAGGTGTACCTGGCGTTGCCAAAACGCTTTCTGCAAAGCTGATGGCACAAACGATTAGCGTAGGTTTTGCGCGGATACAATTTACGCCTGATCTGATGCCAACCGATGTAGTAGGTACCAATGTATTCAACATGAAGGATTCAGAATTCTCATTTAACAGAGGTCCTATCTTTTCCAATATTGTATTGATTGATGAGATTAATCGGGCTCCTGCCAAAACGCAATCTGCTCTCTTCGAAGTGATGGAAGAATACCAAGTAACGGTGGATGGCATTACCTATCCAATGGACTTTCCTTTCTTCGTAGTGGCTACTCAGAACCCGATTGAGCAGGAAGGTACTTACAAACTGCCGGAAGCGCAGCTTGACCGTTTCTTGTTTAAGATCATCGTGGAATATCCGAATTTAGAAGAAGAAAAGGCGATTTTGAATCGATTCAAAAATGACTTTAGAAACACGCAAAGTAAATCCGTAAAAGGTGTTTGTTCTGCGGCAGAAATAAAAGCCTGTCAGGACTTGATTGAGCAGGTACACATCAAAGACGAGCTGGTTAATTACATCGCTGCCATCATTCACAATACACGAAACAATGGCGACTTATTCCTAGGAGCATCACCACGTGCATCATTGGCAATACTAAAAGCTGCTAAAGCAATTGCTGCCATGAATGGTCGCGACTTTGTGACGCCAGATGATATTCAATTCGTCGCTTATCCAGTTTTGAACCACCGGATCATCCTTACGCCAGAACGCGAAATGGAAGGCTACGATACTAAATTTGTTGTAAACGATATCGTTAAAAAAATAGAAGTACCACGTTGAAAAATTTATACCTAAGTAACCGCTTCTTTATTCTGTTTGGCGCAATCGTAGGATTGTTTCTACTGAGCTTTCCTATAAGCTTTTTGTTCCCTGTGGCGCAAACAGCTTTCGTATTAGCGCTAGCCATTGTAGTGGCAGATATTATTTTGTTATTCAACAAAACAGTAAAGGTAAAGGTGCGCCGGCAGGTCCCCAAAATATTGTCATTGGGCGATGTTTCTAAAATTAGTATTTCGTTGAAAAACGAATCCAAACAAACGTTGAAGCTCAACATCATTGACGAAGTGCCTGTACAATTTCAATTGCGGGATTTCAATATTGATTTGACATTGGAGTCAGAAGAAGAGCAGCTCGTAAGTTACGAACTCCGTCCAGTGGAACGTGGTGAATATACCTTTGGTGTCGTCAATGTATTCATGGAAAGTTTCCTTGGCTTAGCACGTCGTCGCTACCAACATAAGTATCCGATGTCTTTTGCGGTATATCCTTCGATTGTACAAATGAAGCAATTTGAGTTGAAAGCTTTTAATCAGGTTTCAAACCAATATGGGATAAAGAAGATGCGGCGCTTGGGACACAGTTATGAATTTGAGCAAATCAAAAACTACGTACGTGGTGATGACATGAGAAGTATCAACTGGAAGGCGAGTAGTCGCCATGCTACGCTCATGGTCAACCAATACGAGGATGAACGTGCACAACAAGTCTACTGCATCATTGATAAAAGTCGGGCGATGCACATGCCCTTTGATGGTTTAAGTTTGATGGATTATGCGATCAATACGACTTTGGTTTTATCTAATATTGCTTTACAGAAATTTGACCGCGCTGGTCTGCTTACGTTTTCCGACAAGATCGGGACTACGATCAAAGCGGATCGCAAGGCCAATCAGATGAATAAAATATTGGCGGCGCTTTACAAAGAGAAGCCACGAAATTTGGAAGCCAATTTTGAATTACTTTATCATTCGTCTCGTAAGCTCATCAAGGGCCGAAGTTTGCTTATACTCTTCACCAACTTTGAAAGTCAGTATGCGCTGGAGCGGGTGCTACCAATCCTACGCCGAATCAACAATTTGCATTTATTGGTGGTTGTCTTTTTTGAGAATACGGAGGTGAAGGAGTTTGCCAAAAAGCGGGTGACGACTACGGAGGATATTTATTTGCAGACGGTGGCGCAGAAGTTTATTTCTGAAAAGGAGCAGATGGTGCAGAAGTTGAAGCAGTATGGTGTGCAGGCTGTGTTGACTAGTCCGGCGGATTTGTCGGTTAATACTATTAATAAATATTTGGAGTTGAAGTCTCGGGGCTTGATTTAGGAATAATGGAACATGCTTATCAACCATAGTAACACGAAGGCTAGGAATCAACGATTTTTTGTTTTTTGGGAATTATTTTGTTATCATTGTCATGTATTTTGTGAAAATCTTATTTGCAAAATGCTATCGGGGTTGAAAAATTAAAAATTTATTTATACAAGACTATCATGTTTTGTACATTATATATTTATTTAATCATCCTTTAAACCTTTTATTATGAAAAATTTTGCCCCCCCCCC
>CAKZUK010000202.1 GCA_937921775.1 uncultured Saprospiraceae bacterium | reverse complement strand
ATTGGTTGTGGAAATACGTTACTATTGAGTACAGCTCAAGATGCAGAAGACTTCCTGCCTTCAGGAGGACAGCCAAGTGTTCTAACTGGTAATTATACGAATCCGGGTTCGGCTTTGAATAACACATTTGCAGGTCATCTTACAGCGATTACTTTGAGCTTGGCTTTTGATGAAAATGATGATGATTTTGGTGAGTCTGACGGATTGCTTGGTGATCAGGTTATAAACACTGGAGCCTTTGCAGGAACGACTGTCTCTGATATTGTGGCTATTGCCAATGAAGTCTTTGGAGGTTGTTCTACAGATTATACTGCGTCCGAAATGACAGGTGTACTCGCCACAATTAATGAAAATTATGTTGATGGGAATACCGACAACGGTGCGATTAATTGCCCTCTCGCAGATTGTGTAGATTTCATTCGAGTCTGGACAGCAACTGATGCTTGTGGAAATACAGCAAGTTGTGAGCAGCAGGTTACTTATCTTGATGATGCTCCTACGGGCGAAGGCATTTGTTTAGAACCAATCCTTCTAGCAGATGTAGATGGTCTACCATGCGATGATGTTACTGATCCAGGGATTGTAGATGCTATGATTCAGATGCAAATTGCATCTTCAGCAGCAGGTCTGTGCCAGCCAGTTGACATTATTTATACAGGAGCATCTGATTATCCAGCGTGTAACAATGGAAGCTTTAGTAGGTTGTATTATTTTACAGTGACAGATGCATGTAATGAACCAGTACATTGTTCAGTGATGTACGAAGGTAGCTGTGTCTCTTTCTGTACCTTGACTCAAGGAGCTTGGGGTAATGAAGGAGGAATGTATCCATGGAATGCTGTGGACGATTCGGGAGTAGCTTCTACTGAAGAGATAATGGATGCACTGATTTCGAATCCACTCTATGGAAATGGTCAATTGTATATTGGCAAACCGAATCGATCATTAACTATTACTGATGCGACTTGTGGTATTGAATTATTGCCAGGATCTGGAGCTGGAAGACCTTTAGCCTCAGATGATGCTATAAGTGTTTTCCCACAATGTTCCGCAGGTTATAACTCTGTAAACAGTCAAGGCCGCTTAAATAATAATTTGGCGACGAATACCATTGCATTGCAATTGAACATCTGGTACAGTATTGAATTTACAGGTAGTGATCTTGGCTTATATGACTTAGCGAATGGAAGTATAAGTATACCAGAAGTAGCTATGACGGAATTGATGACAAATCCTAATTACACAAACGATGTCTATGGTTTGTTAGATTTGGCAAACGAAATCCTGGGTGGTGGCTACGGTAAAAAGAAGAAGGACTACAAGTGGATTTTGGGTGATGCATTAACGGCTCTGACTAACGTAAATGAGTATTGGAATGAGTGTAATATGAAAGATCCTTGTGACGCAAACTCATTGGGAGAAGGTCTTGACCTTAGTGGAGATGATGAAGCTGATCTTTTTAGTGGTAATGATTTGAAAGGTAACGTTAAGTTGCTCCCGAATCCTATCATGTATGAAGATGTGAAGCTACTCATTAACGTAGTGGAAGCTCAACGATACACCGTAACGATGTCAGATGCGTCAGGAAACAAACAGTTCGAAGAACGTATAGATTTGGAAGAAGGCTTGTTTACTTACATTATTAAAAACCAGGAAATGAATAATGGAATCTATTTCGTAAGAATAGAAAACCAGTCTGGAGATATGGTAATTAAACGAGTTGTTAAACTCAAAGAATATTAGGGGTAGGGTTATTATTTTATTGAGTAGCGTCGTTTTCTAAATGAACACTTCGCTTGGTCATATGGCTTCTTTGAAGCTGTATGACCTTTTTTCTTTTAGAAACGAACAAGCATGTTGTAGAGATGGTGCGGTGCCTTGCTCAGAAGCCAAAAAGCGAACATTCTGCCTATTACTGCAAAAACAACAAAAAGAACAACAAAGCTAATTTAGTTTTTCGAATTAGATACTAGTTCGTAAATTCACCAAAGCCTTAATCATCTCCAATTGCTCTGCTCTGCTAAGGTTTGAATTGTCCAATAATACGGCATCATCTGCCTGTCGAAGTGGGCTATCTACGCGGGTAGAATCAATGCGATCCCGAGTAGATAAATTTTGACGAATGCTTTCAAAATCAACGGGCTTTCCTTTCGCCAATAACTCATCATAGCGTCGTTGTGCACGAACGTTCTCGCTTGCGGTCAAGAAAATCTTAAGTTCTGCGTCCTTAAATACCACTGTCCCAATATCGCGACCATCCATTACAATACCTTTTTGCAATCCCATTTGCTGCTGCTGCTGTACCATCGCTCGGCGAACGGCAGGTATAGTAGCCACAGGACTTACTTGTTGGGCAACAGCCATAGAAATGATTTCACTTTCCACATTTCTTCCGTTGAGGAAAGTGGTGTCGTTGCCATCTATTTTTTCAAAATGAATATTGATATCTGGAAGAGCCAGATCTACAATGGCTTGATCGCTGTATGAGATATTATTTTCAATGAAGTAAAGGGTGACAGCCCGATACATTTTGCCGGAGCTGATATAGACGTAATCGAGCGCCTCAGCAAGTTCGTTAGAAAGGGTGCTTTTTCCACAAGATGAATGACCGTCTATTGCTATGATGATTTTTTTCAAGAACGTTTTCTTTTAGGTATGTGCGATAAAATGTAGTTGAAGCATAAAGGTAAAATAATTCGGGCAAATGAGAGGAGGATAGGGCACAGATTTGACGGATTGAACGAATCAGGACGGATTTAAGATGGAGTGTGAGAAGATCTTAAGGACTTCACTGAACCAGTTATGGATTGCTGAGATAATTGCTGAGACATTAGAATTGAGGACGATAAAAGAAAAAAGTCTGTCCAAATTTCTGCCCGATGGTGAATCGGGTATTCAATCTGTCAAATCTGTGTATCATCTCCGTAAGAAGACTTGCGAATAGAGGAACTCGTCCCATTTTTCATTTACAGAACAAAAAATCCCGAATTCTGAGTAAACAGAATTCGGGACAGCTATTAAGCTCTTTTAGCTAAATAATAGAGAGGTGGTCGATGAGCGTAATCGAAGCTTCAGTTCCTTATACACTCCGAGCCGGAGCCTCTTTCTTTAGTCTCGCAAGGATCATGTTCCAAAGATTTTCATAGGGAATAACTTCCAGCTCTGGAATCAAGCCACGGTAGTAGAATGGTGTTTCTACTAGACGGTTGTAATATTTGTCAACATTGCTTAGGTTTTCTACCTGATAGTCAGCTTTTACTAATTGCTGCAATAATCTAATAAACTGGATTGTACGGAAATACTCTTCTTTTTTTAGCTGACGGTTTGCGTAGCTTTTTAGACGATCAATTCGTTCCGTTGCAGCGTTATAGCCTTTCTTCTCAAGAATGAAAAGGAGCTGTCCGATAACCATAAGTACCGTAAAGATTCGTTGATCTTTTGGATACAGTACTGGATCGTGGATGAAACGAGAAAGTCTGAACGTTTTACGTTTTTGCGTGAGCAAAACAGGATTCTCATCACCTTTACTTTCAATGATATAGTTGAGGAATACGTCGTAAATATTCCATTTTTCTTTTGTATTGACGTTCAGCTTTTTGAATTTGCTGTTGCTGGTTGCTTTGGTATAGATGGCCAGCGCGTTGATGTAGTTGTCGGTATGGATCGCTAGTAAAATATAGTATTCCATGAAGTTGAACCAAGTGTCACTACCTTCAGGGAAAGACTGCAAACATTTTTCAGCATTAATTTTACCATTTTTCCAATCGCGGAGGTGCAAGTAAGCAGACATCTTCTTTAGTTGGAAAGTTGCAAGCTTATCATCCTGATAGTAGGCTGGATTGTCTTCAATGTAAGTTTCGGCTTTGCTACAAACTTCACGCATAGCTTCAAAATCCTGAAGCATTTCATATCGGTAAGCCCAGACGAGGTACATATTGTAAATGACGATAGGGCTATCATAGATTTCAGAAAGACCAACCAATGCATCGCAATAAGTATCAATTCTCTCGCGCAACTCGTGTGTTTTGACTTTAGGCTTATAGTAATTCATGATTACCCGCTGATAAAGCTCTTCACTTCGAATTTCTGCGTCGAGTACGTTTTGAAATTGCTTGCTATGCTCGTCATACGTTTCATAGTTTTTTTCATCCCCTTCTTCGGCAGCGTAGCGGCGTAAAATTCTTGCACAGTTAACGATAACATCAGCAAATTTAAATTTGAGTGCCGTTGTCAGGATTTGTCGAGCAAGAGCTGCAGCAGTTTGCTTGGCATTATTGGATAAAAGAATTTTTACTAGCGTCCAATCTTTATTGCACGAATAATAAGCTCTATCGTAGTTGGAAGTAGAAGGAAGATTGACATCTAAAAAGAAAAGAGTATTGAGTAATCGTTTTCTGAATCGTGATTTTAGTTGACGGTATTTGTCATCCGTAGGACTGCAGGCATATAGGAAGGAGGCTGCGTCACGATCATTCTTGAATTTATTAGCAAGGAGGGCTTCGTAGAACTCGTTGAACTTACTGTTCTTATGCTTTAGAGAATGGTCATCAAAGATTTCGATTTTTCGAACCTTCTTTTTGGTCACAATCTTTGAAATTTCTATCAGGTTCTTCATTTATATATATTTAGTAATTGGTCAAATGAGGGAATTCAAGTCTCTAAAGTTAATCGTTTCTGAGGAGACTTACTTAGTTTTGATGTCACAAATTTTACTCCAATTTTCAACGGAAGATTGATCGTTTTGTTTTGTTTTTAACTAAAAAGGCATAATTAAAAACATATACGATATAAATATCGAATATAAAGACTTATTTACCAAATAGATCGACTTTTTTTGCATGAAAAAACAGGCAAGACCGTAAGTATGAAATAATAGGAAAGGAACTGCTGATTGAAGGAAGGATATTGCTCTATTACAGAAATACTATGTGATTAAGATCACAAAAATGTGACATCATTTTTATGAAAATTTGACCATTTTGGATAATGGTGGTTTTGTTCTACTTCTCCATAGAACAAAAAAAGTTTTGTCTACCATAGTAGACAAAACTTTTTTAACAAAATTACTTAGTTACAGCTATATAGCCATATATCTAAGAGGAGACTTAATATTCATCTTCATTGAAGAAGAAATCATCTTTTCGCGGATAGTCCGGCCAAATGTCCTCCATGCTTTCATATAATTCACCCTCATCTTCCATCTGCTGCAGGTTTTCAATTACTTCCAATGGAGTTCCAGAACGAATCGCATAATCGATTAATTCATCTCGGGAAGCGGGCCAGGGAGCTTCTTCTAAGTGAGAAGCTAATTCTAATGTCCAATACATGTTGTTGTATGATTATAATGAAGTTCTTTTAAAACAACTTCAATATTAAAAAAAGTATGTTTTCCAGACTTTTTTGTAAAAGTCCTTCTAAACTAATGACGGTACTTTGATCTCAAAGTAACTTTGTACCAACTCTATCATTCTAGAGTATTTGAAATAAATAACTTTACAATACAAAAAACATACGTTATTTGCGGCAAATGTAACAAAAAAAAACAAAGAAGCAAACAGTTGCTTCTATCAATGTAAACCTGAAGACGACTTCAAAAGTCAGTAGCTAACGAATTCAATCGTATTTTTTGCAATAAACTGATAGTCAAAGTATTAAAACAGGCCATTTTCTTATTACACCTTAAAAAATATGCCATTTTTTCTAAATGTCTACTGAGTGCACTTATTCAGCAGATAAAGTTTTTAAATAGTTCTTGAAACTGCGCTTACAATTGATTGAAATGAGCTCTGTATTTAATGAGCCTTTTTCATGATAATAGCCTAGCTATTACTGCAAGAAAAAGGTGAAATAAAAATTCAAAAGGAGCTCAATGTATCAATAAACATAAGTCTGTGAACTGCTCACTATATATAGTAATGAAAAAAGAGCACATCTCCATAGAGATACGCTCTTTTTTTAGATTTATTATGTAAGATAATCACTTACTTAAATAACTTCTGAATTAGAGGATTAGCATTGCATCTCCATAGCTGAAAAAACGATAGTTTTCCTTGATCGCTTGCTGATATGCTTCTTTTATCAAATCTTGACCTCCAAATGCATTTACCATGATGTACAAACTAGACTTAGGCAGGTGGAAATTAGTGATCATGCTAGTCGCAATACTGAATTCGTAAGGAGGATAGATAAATTTATTGGTCCATCCTTCAGCAGGCTTTAATATGTCTCCAGCAGATACAGCTGATTCAATGGAACGCATAGAAGTCGTTCCTACAGCACAAACCTGCTTTTTAGCAGCCAAGGCTTTGTTTACCTTATCAGAAGCATCTTGAAGAATACGGAAATATTCAGCATCCATTTTATGCTTTGATAGATCTTCTACATCAATACTTCTAAAAGTACCTAGTCCAACGTGCAAAGTAAGCTCCGCAAAATCTATCCCCTTGATTTCCAGTCGCTTCATTAGCTCACGGCTAAAGTGCAAACCAGCAGTAGGAGCCGCTACAGCACCTAATTCCTTAGCATAAATAGTTTGGTAACGCTCACGGTCAATCTCCTCTGAATTACGCTTAATATATTTTGGAAGAGGCGTATTCCCCAGAATACTGAGCTCTTTTTGGAATTCTTCATCAGTCCCTTCATATAAGAAACGGATTGTTCGACCTCTTGAAGTCGTATTATCTACAACTTCTGCAATCAGTACATCATTGTCATCTTTATCGCTGAAGTAGAGTTTGTTACCTACTCTGATCTTTCTGGCAGGGTCTACCAATACGTCCCAAAGGCGTACTTCATTATTTAATTCACGAAGTAGAAAAACTTCGATGCTAGCACCTGTTTTCTCCTTGCGACCATATAAACGAGCAGGAAATACCTTTGTATTATTGAAAATCATGGCATCTCCTTCGTCAAAATAACCTAGTAAGTCTTTGAAAACTTTATGTTCAATTTTTCCTGTGTCTCTGTGAATAACCATAAGTCTAGACTCATCGCGTTGTTCAGTCGGATATTCAGCAATATGAGATTCAGGAAGTTCAAAATTAAATTGAGATAGTTTGGTACGCATAGTAAACTTAGATATTTTGGTTCAGTGTTTAATCGTTCATTAGATAGTACACTAAATAAAGGGACTTTACAAGTTTCATCCCCCCTAACACGATTAAAAAAGAATTAGATTTCTTATTTTAGGCCGCAAAGATAACAATTTGGTGGAGTAAAAGGTATTTTTCATCGACTCGATTAGGTGGCTTTTCCTTAATTGTGTAGCTTCGAATCGTGGTTACATTAATAAAAGTCATAAAAGAAAGCGTCAGACAAGCTTTTCAGCAATTATTGGGCAATAAGCTGAGGAGTTTTTTATCCCTTTTGGGGATCAGCATCGGTATATTCTGTATCGTAGGAGTCCAGGCAGCTGTAGATTCCTTGAAAGACAACATCATGCAGGATCTCAAATCCTTAGGAAGTGATGTGGTTTATGTGTCTAAATTCAGTTGGATGGAAGACCCACACGCTGATTTTTTAAAGCTACTCCGTCGCCCCAACATCAGTTTTGATGATTATAAGGTTATCAATAAAAAAGTGAAAAACTGTAGAGTTGCTTCCTTTGGTGTCAATATGGGTAGGAAAACCATCAAATATAAGTCGAATAGCGTGGAAAGGGTCGAGGCACTATGTGCTACCTACGAATACGCTGAAATATATGATTTGAAATTTGAGAAAGGGCGCTATTATTCTCAAGCAGAATATCATTATGGCTCCAATAAGGTGATTCTTGGCCATACCGTAGCTGATGAATTGTTTGGTTCTGTTGAGCCACTTGGCAAAACGATAAAGGCTATGGGCCGCAAACTGGAAGTAATTGGAGTGCTGGAAAAGTCGGGTGAGAGTATACTCAACTTTATGCCCGTTGATGACTTGCTATTGATTTCTTACGAATTGGGCAGAAAAACGGCCAACTTGAAAAGTAATAATGCCTTTGGAAATTCATTTTTAGGAGTCAGACCCAAAGAAGGTGTCTCTGTTCCTGAACTAAAAGACGATCTCACCGGAGCATTGCGATCCCATCGCCGTTTGCGTCCCAAAGAAGAAAATAACTTTGCGATGAACGAAGTGTCCATTATGGCAGAAGCATTTAGTCAAATTTTCGATATTTTGAATATGCTGGGCTTGTTCATCGGTTTCTTTGCCGTTATGGTTGGAGCATTTAGTGTAGCCAATATTATGTTTGTTTCTGTAAAAGAACGAACCGGTATCATTGGTGTAAAAAAAGCACTAGGTGCTAAACGTTATATTATTCTAATGGAATTTTTAATCGAAGCTACTATCCTTTGTATTATCGGTGGTACAATGGGCTTACTCATGGTTTATGGTTTACTCGCCTTATTGGCTTCCTTTGATTCAATTGGTTTTACCATTTATCTCTCTCCCAATAATGTGATATATGGCTTACTTTGGGCAACTGGTATTGGTTTGGTCTCAGGGATACTTCCAGCTATGCAGGCATCTGCTATGGACCCGGTGGAGGCGATGCGGCATTGATGCTGTTGAAATGTAAAACCGCAAAATGATGCATGTAAGAAGAGCCAAAACCGGAAGTGCTTGTGATCTATACATTCGTTGGAAACGTCTAGATTTATCGGTTTAGCCACCTTTAGTTGTTAACTTTCGCGGTTTTAGATTTTGTATTTAAAATCGCTTACTGCAACAATAGTCACATCAAAAAATACGCACCATGATTCCTCCTGAAAATAAAAACCAAGCATCCTCCTACAGAATCAAAAACATTTATTACCTCATCCCATTCATCCTCCTGCTACTTATTTCTTCCTGTAAATTTTTAGAAACCATTTTAGCACCAGCTGATAAAACAGACAATGAAACAACAGGAAATAGTACAAAAGGAAACGCCAACTTCGACTATTGGGTGCACAGTCCATTTCATCCTGGGAATAAAGTACCAGTTACTTTCGCCACTAAAGTCAAAGAAAATAAAGGCATTCAAAAAGTAGAACTCTTTATTTATGAATATGAGCTGTATCGCAATGAAAAGGACCTGCCGTCAAAACGCCAACGATCTTCCGGACAATGGGGCTTGGTGAAAACCTGGAATCTTGAACTAGTTCCCGATAGTATTGAACTTAACTATACTCTTGAAAAAGGTTTTGCAGCAGCATCCAATGTTGAATATCTTTTTAAAGTAACAGACGGGAGTGGGGCAGTGACCGAACGATACGCACTTTTCGATGCTGGACGATCGCCTTGGCCTCAAGATAAAATCTTATTGTACGCAGCTTCTCACCGATCTTTATCAAACACTATAAATATCTGCTTCTTTCCAGATGTTGATTATGGAGGCAACTTTAGAGCCTTTATTACGGATGTCCGAAAGCTAGTATTGGAAGGCTATCATGTAAATAATGCGATTGTTGAACATCGGGATGATTGGGCATTTTATTACACCCAGGACCAAGCAGATGGATTAAATATTGCTTTGGATTTTACCAATCCAGATCACTATCCTGACTTTATGAAAGACAGTATTATAAGCGGTATTGATGCCTTTGGTTTGATTCACAAAAATGAATACAGTGATGGTTCTTACCTGTATGGGAATATTCATTTTTTAGCGCAAAGCGTGTTTACTTCAGAGGGAAAAAATCCTGGTACTGCTGTCCATGAAACCGGTCATGCTGTCTTTTTATTGAGTGATGAGTATGATGGTTGTGCTTGTTTTCAACCAGAAGGTTCCTTTGCAAATGTGTTCAACACAAAAGCGGGTTGTGAGAAATTTAAAAAAAGCCATGGCCTAAAAGGATCTTGTCGTGAACTCCTTAGCTATGACAATATAACTTGGTATACGCCAGAAGAATCACCTTATTTTCCAACGGAGCAAGCTTGTATCGACTACAATAAGGAAAATGGCTATGGTGAAGGTCGTTGCATAAATTTTATTGAAGTGAATGGTAGGTCAAGCTACCGTTCTGAAAACGGTGTTTGCATCATGAATGACGATGGAGATGCTGTGATTTATAAATTCCAGTCAACTTGTATGGCGGTAATTGATGCGCATTACGATTTTATTAATGCAGATTTTATAGCAAGTAATTTTGAAGAAAAAAAAGAAAGAGCGAACATTTTCGGTTACGAACCTATTGCACTTTTAGAGGTTAAAATGGAAGGCAATAAAATGGATGTGGTCGTTAAAAGTATTCAATATGGTATCCCTCAAAAGCAACAGAAGAGTGGGCGTGATCTCCAATTGTCGGTCATGGAAAAAGGGGGGAGGGTTAATTCTATAACAACACTAAGCCGGCCAGAGGGACTTGAATTCTGCGGAGGCGTTTATGGCGGACAATTAAAAGAAGGTGGTATGCATACTTGTTATGTGGAGGTGCCGTTTTCAAAAAATCTGACTGGCGTCAAATTAGAGAAAATGACAAAGATAAATGGGAAGGCACTAGTGAATAAAAGTGGAGCTACAGAAATTATTGATTTGAAGACAGCATTCGAAGCAGCTTATCAACGATTTGAAAAGGAATAATCTTTTTTTGTAATTGCTGTAATGTGCTCAAGATTAATACGCTCTACATCCGAAAGCATGGCGGTAACATTTTTTTGACTTGCGGTATACCAAGTCATTTCTGAAAAATGTGTAGACCAACTTGCGTCCGTAAAAATAAAACCATGACTTGCGTAGATTTCATTACGCATCAATTCCAATTCATCTGATTTCATAAGTAAAAGTTCTTCATTAGAAATAATGCGATTGGCAGCTTGAGGATAAGTTCGATTTTTGTAAGCCGTGTTGTTTTTTGAAAGTTGTTGGAATTGCTTATTATTATCAAAGCTATAATATTCAAAGTCAGTGTACTCAATGAATTGTTTTTCAAGTATTACCTCACGTTCTGGGACCGGACGGTAACCAAACTTTGATTGTCTGTCTTGCTTTTGAATATAATTATCAGAATGTTTGAAATGATTTTTGACAAAAAAGTCGATGTACTCTACTTCAATAATAGCATCATCTACCATATTGACAGAAAGTGTTCCATCAAAAGAAATGGCCTTAAATCTAAGTTGATCAATCATATCTCCTTGCTCACTAAAACTAGCTAAAAACATAGCGCCTTTATTCGCTGTTTCTGCATCCTTGAATTCATAGAAAATTAAATGCGTATCGCCCTTCGAGGCAATATACTGTAGGCTTAGATGATGATTTTTGAATTGCTCTATTTGTGGAAAATACTGTTTGGATTCGAGCCATAAGCTAGCGTCACTATTGTTAATGAAGGCAAGCTCACTAAGCTGATAAATAAACTGTAGAAACTTCATTTTTCCTTTTTCGAGGTCTTTCAATGGCTTTAAAGAGGAAGGCTTCTCAGTTGTAATGAGAGAGGCTTTTTTTGCAAAAGAAATCTGTTGATCCTCTGTGGAAGATTGCAAGCTTGTATAGCCATACAAGCAGTAAGCCATAGTAACAATAAATAATCCAGTAAATATCTTAGAAAACATATGCCAGTATTTTAGGAATCTTGGTAATATTACCCCCTATAACCATACCAAGCCAGTAGTTTTTCGGTACAAATATTAAACTTTAACAATGTATATTTGGCTAATTGATAATATATTGGCCTTTTTAAGAACAATTGTCCACAACAGTCACATAAAATACCACTCACATGAAAAAGATATCTTCTTACCTGGTACTCGTTTTTGCGCTCATTTTTGCCGCTTGTGGGGCAGACGAGCCTAAAGAGACCAAAGTAGAACAAGAAACCATGAGCCAGCTAAGCCCTGATGAACGCTATGGTGAATTGTTTGAGATGGTACAAATGGGAGAGGTATTTCCCGATTCAAAGACATTTGTGGATTGTACACCTAAAAAGACGACTCAAGAGATTTTAGCCGATTTCGAAAACGAACGTGCTTTGACTGGATTTAGCATAAAAGATTTTGTAGCTAAGAACTTTGATCTACCTCATCAATTTGCTTCCGGTTTTAAAAGCGACACTTCTCGATCAATTACAGAACATATCAATGCGCTTTGGCCAGTTTTGACGAGGAAAGCAGATGCCAAGACGGTAGGTACTTTGTTGCCTTTGCCAAAACCGTACATTGTACCGGGTGGCCGTTTTGGAGAAGTTTATTATTGGGACTCTTACTTTACGATATTGGGTTTACAATCAGCAGGTGAATGGGAGATGATTGAGAATATGGCAGATAACTTTTCTGCGCTTATTGATGAGGTAGGTTTTGTACCAAATGGTAATCGAACATACTATTTGGGGCGATCACAGCCACCATTCTATTCCTTGATCATTGGTGTGTTGAGAGAGAAAAAAGGCGACGCTGTTTTGAAAAAATATTTACCATTTTTACGTAAAGAATATGATTTTTGGATGGAGGGAATGACAAAACTGTCAGCTGAAAACCCTGCCCATCGTCGTATCGTTCGTATGGAAGATGGGAGTATCCTCAATCGCTATTGGGATGATCGTCCGGAAGCACGTCCGGAATCATATAGAGAAGATGTAGAGTTAGCCAAAAATTTGGAAGCACCAAAAGAAGTGACCTATCGGCACATTCGAGCGGGAGCAGAATCTGGTTGGGATTTTTCCAGCCGATGGTTTCGCGATCAGCAATATTTAAAATCAATTCATACCACCGATATTATACCAGTTGATTTAAACGCTTTGCTTTATAACCTAGAACAAACTTTATCCGAAGCTTATGCAGTTGCCGGGGATGAAGATGAATCTAATTTGTTTGCACAAAAAATGACGAATCGGAAAAGTGCCCTGATGAACTTTTGTTGGAATAAGAAAGAAGCTTTTTTCATGGATTACGATTGGGTCACCCGAAATAACACTGAAGTACTTTCATTGGCAGGAATGTATCCTTTGTTTTTTTCTATGGCTGATACAGCGCTTGCCGTTCAGGTGGCATCTAAAATAGAGAAAGACTTCCTGAAACCAGGTGGAGTAGTGTCAACCTTGAATGAAACGGGGCAGCAATGGGACTCCCCTAATGGTTGGGCACCGCTACAGTGGATGACCAT
>CAKZUK010000201.1 GCA_937921775.1 uncultured Saprospiraceae bacterium | reverse complement strand
TCGTACTAATTGGCATAAATCCGCCCTTGCCATCTCCTTGCAAATAGACACCAACTCCTGCATCATAACGAATTGTTTCCACCTCCGCAGGATGCATATTCCCAACAGCCAGCGCGTCAAGGTGTCCATCCTTGTTTACGTCAGTTACAACAAAATCACGTAGCGGAGCCACTTGCGCCATCGCAGGTAGTTCAATGATTTTAAAGCGACCATTTTCATTTTTCAACATTATGCTTGCAAAAGAAGTTATTTCGTAATTAATGGATTCTTCCATTGCTTCAGTACTCAAAATGTTTTCAAGACTGGCACTGGCAAAACCTTCAAAGGTTGGGAATTTATCGGCAATGAAAGGCATCTGTTCAGAGGAGCATTGTCTGCCTCTAAGCGGGACCACTTTGTCTCCGGAGTAGTTAGCAAGAACCACATCATTGGTCCCATTTTTATCAAAATCATTTCCGTAAATCATAAAAGGTTTTTCAGCGGAAGCTTTGAATTTTGTATTCTTACCCAAGTTACCAACGAGATAGTCCATGTCACCGTCCTTGTCGAAGTCTCCTTGTGCAATACTCCACCACCAGGCTCTAGAATTATTAAGGCCAAGCGCATCACTTTGATTGGTAAATGTATTATTTGTATTTTGAAAAACATTGATTTTCATCCACTCACCAACCACCATTAAATCCTGATCGCCATCGCCATCGTAATCGGTGAAAAGAGCATCGGTTACCATTCCTAAATTTTGAAATTCTGGAGCTGATTCCTGTGTGATATCCTTGAAAATGCCTTTGTCGTTTTGTAATAAATAGCTATTCTCTGGTGCTGGATATTTGCCAGGAATGATGCGGCCACCAACAAAAAGGTCAAGGTCACCATCGCCATCAAAGTCAGAGGCAGCTACCGTCTCACCACTACTTCGAATGAGCGGTAATGCTTTCGCGTTTTTAGTAAAATTGCCCTTGCCGTCATTCATATACAAGCGATCCTGATAGCGAACATCTCCAATCTCAAATTCAGATCCACCACTGACAATATACAAATCCAAATCTTTGTCATTATCTGCATCAAAAAATAAGGAACCAAGGTCTTCTTGTGCTTTATCATTTGCCCATGCTTGTGCACTTGCTTTAGCAAACTTTCCGTCTGGATTTTGCAAATAGAGAATACCAGAAAAACCAGCAGCACCGCCTATGAAAAAATCATCTAATCCATCTCCATTTACATCAGCACTACTGATGTGCGGGCCGTGTTGAGATTGTTTGTGTGGTAGCAAAATCTCTCTTTCGAAATCATCAAATTCATTTTCCTGATGTTGATGTTGAATGCCCATTGAGCTGTTGGCTTCTTTCATGATTGAAGCTATAGGATTGTTACCAGGTGGGCTAGTCGTAGCTCCAGCATAGTCAATGGTGTGTGTTTTGTTAATTTCAATTTCATTGAGGACAGTCCACTTTCCGTCAGGCCAATGAATGCTTACTTTGTCAATTTTTTTTGTATCGCCTAATCCAAAGTGAGCAACAGGCTCAGAAGCAGATAGGAATCCTCTGGTTTGTGTGATTTCGAAAGTTTGAATTTGATCTTTGTAATGAATGGTTACTTTGGCGTTTAGCCCAGCGTTGTGATTTTTTCCTTTTTTTAGTTTGAAACGAATGTAATTATTTTGATTTCCCCAGGTATTTTCATAAAGAGAAGCGGGAGCGCTACAATTGTTAATTACTGCATCAATGTCCCCATCATTATCAAAATCAGCTAGTGCCATTCCTGTGGAGAAGCCTGGTTTGTCAAATCCCCATTCTTTTGTTTTATCTGAAAAGTTAAGTGAATGACCACCTCCTTTGTTGTGGCCATTATTTTTGAAAACATAATTAGAAATAGGCTTGGAAGGAATGAGTGCTAGGACATCCATTATCATGAATTGATTTTGTCCCTGTTCATTCAGTTTTTTGATGTTGTATTGAAAGTCATTGTTGCGAATATCTCTTTGAATTCCGTTAGTAATAGAAATGTCTTTATAACCATCATTGTCAAAATCACACATTAGGAAACTCCAGCTCCAGTCTGTTTTGCTAATGCCAGCCATGAGGCCAATTTCACTGAAGGAGCCATTCCCATTGTTCATTTGAAGCGTGTTGAACATATACTGACGACTATATCCTTTATCGACTAGACTCCAGAAAAAATCAGGTCGCATGGATCCCATGTTTGTCTTTGAACGAAAATGATCTGCCGCTGCCATGTCAACTACGCCAATGTCAGCTAAACCATCATTGTTGAAATCTCCTATATCGCTTCCCATTGCAAAGTTGGAGATGTGTCTAACAGATTTGTTGAGGGTGTTTGTAAAAGTACTGTTGCCATTATTGATGTACATGAAATCTGGTTCGAAATAATCGTTGGTAATATATAGGTCGGTTAGGTTGTCACCATTGAGGTCACTAGCTACAACGTTGAGTCCATATCCAAACCCATTGACGCCAGCTTGCTGCGATATTTCTTCAAATTTTCCGTTTCCGGTATTGCGAAATAAGTGATCGGACCATTGGGCTTTCGTCGCTTCTATGTCAACTTTATTACGGTCAATTAATCGTACATCTGGTGGTTGATTAGCTACGAATAAATCAAGGTCGCCATCTTTGTCCATGTCGAAGAAAGTGGCCTGAGTTGAAAAGCCTTTGTCGGCTATACCATAAGCACCAGAATTTTCTGTAAAGGTGAGATTTCGATTATTTACATAAAGTAAATTTCTTCTTTCATCTGGATTCATGGAAGGGCCAGTGCGGCAAACATAGATATCTTGATAACCATCATTGTTTACATCTGCAAAGGTAACACCAGAAGACCATTTGCCATCGTTTTTAATTCCTGCTAACTGAGTGATGTCAGTGAATTGCATATTGCCTTTGTTGAGGTAAAGTGCATCAGGAACTTGCCCACCACAGAAGAAGAGGTCAGTCAATCCATCGTTATTGATATCAACAGCAGCCACACCACCTCCAGTATAGATATTTGACCATCTTAGGTGATTAAATTCCTCGGTTTCTACTATGTTATTGGCAAATGAAATTCCGGATTGATTTGGGAGGACATCTACGAATAGGTGGTCCTGTACTGTGGTATTATTTGTCTTTGAATCATTTTTTCCACAAGAAGAAAGGATGCAAAAGATGGAGAGGACTAATAGTAATCTTGTTGGTTTCATTAAGCGTTCTTTATAAATTAACTGTGTGTAAGCTTACATTTTTAAACGTAAGTTTATCAAAAAAAAACAAATCTGTTTTGGGTGAGGTGCTTAGAAATACAATCCAAGATAATGAATTAGAGTCAGAATGTGAATTAGAATTAGAATTTTCCATGTCAGAAGGCCATTCTAATTCTAATTTCGATCCTGCCTAGCGACAAGGAGAGGTTCACATTCTAATTTTCCACCTCTTCCTTCAAGTTGTAAAAAGTAAAACTCAAAATATCTGCCGCCTCTTCAATCTTCTTGCTAGTAGGTTTACCTGCGCCATGCCCAGCAGAAGTTTCCACTCTGATAAGGGTAGGATTATCACCTTGTTGGTTGGCTTGTAACTCTGAAATGAATTTAAAAGAGTGTGCAGGAACGACTCGGTCATCGTGATCTCCGGTGGTGACCATAGTAGCAGGATACTTAGTTTTTTCAATATTGTGTAAAGGTGAATAAGCCATTAGGTAGTCAAAATCTTTAGAATTTTCGCTAAGACCATAATCCGATCCCCAGGCACGACCAATCGTAAATTTATGAAAACGAAGCATGTCTAAAACACCTACAGCAGGCAAAGCGACAGCAAAAAGGTCAGGACGCTGTGTCATACAAGCTCCTACGAGTAGCCCCCCGTTAGATCGACCATATATAGCTAGTTTGTCAGAGTTAGTATATTTCTCACCGATCAGATGTTCGGCCCCAGCAATAAAATCATTAAATACATTTTGCTTTTTCTCTTTGGTACCTGACTCATGCCATTCCTTCCCGAACTCACCACCCCCACGAATATTTGCGACAGCAAAAACGCCATCGTTTTCTAAAAAGACAGAACCGAGGTTCAAGCGAGTTAAATTAAACTGAGGTAAAATACTAATGTCAAATCCACCATAACCGTATAAAAGGGTAGGGCGTTTGCCATCCATTTCTAAACCTTTTTTGTGGGTGATAAACATTGGGATTTTTTTACCATCCAAGCTTTCATACCAAACTTGCTTGGTGATATATGCATCTGAGTCAAAATCAATATTGGGTTTCTTGAAAACAGTTGAAGTCAGTGTTTCCATATCCAAAGCATAAATAGTAGTTGGTTGTGTAAAAGAAGTAAAGGAATAGTAAACCGTTTTATCTTCCTTCTTTCCAGTAAAGCCTTCTACGGTGCCGATACCGGGAAGGTCCAATGTTGCGATTTCTTGCCCTTTCATGTCAAATACTTTGACCATACTCGATGCATTGTGAATGTAAGTAGCAACGATTTTTCCGCCAAGGATCTTAACCGATTGCAATACATCAGTTGATTCCGGAATCATGTCCTCCCAATAATCTTCATTTGCAACTTCAGAGTTGACTACGATGAGTCTGTTGTTAGGAGCTTTATGATTGGTGAGTACTAGTAATTTTTTGTCAATGTTTCCAACAAGATTGATATCCGCACTTATTGTTTCTTTGATGGGTATAAACTCCGCATCTTTTTTCTCTAGGTCTTTGAAATAAAGTGCATTGCCACTGGTTGATTCCCAAATGCCGATAGCCAGAAATTTTTCATCATTGGTCGTAGAGGCAAAGAATCCACGATTGGGTTTGGACCGGTCTGCAAAGATGAGTTCGTCCTCAGATTGTGAGGTGCCCACTTTATGATAGAAAACTTGATGGAAACTATTTTTGCCAGACAGTGCTTCTCCTTCTTTTGGTGTAGGATAACGGCTGTAGAAAAACCCATTTTTGTACCAGCTTAATCCTGAAAATTTAATCCATTCTACCTTATCTTCTAGTTTCTTGCCTGTTGCTAAATCGAGTATATAAGCGGTTTGCCAATCCGAACCACCTTCTGAAACATTATAAGCCAGTTTGGTCCCATCCTTTGAGAATGAGTAAGAGCCTAATGAGGCAGTACCGTCGCTAGAGAATTTGTTGGGATCGAGTACGACCTCCGATGCTGCGTCTAATGCATCTTGTCGATAAAGCACGCTTTGATTTTGAAGTCCATCATTTCTGAAAAAGTAATACTTCCCAGCTTCCTTAAAAGGAGAGGAGAAACGCTCATAGTTCCAGATTTTTGAAAGGCGGTCTTTTAAGGTCTTTCTGAAAGGAATTTCATCCAAATAGTTGAAGGTGACCTGGTTTTGAGCCTTCACCCAAGCTTTGGTTTCAGCTGAGTCATCATCTTCAAGCCAGCGATAAGGGTCAGGGACTTTTTTTCCATGATAATCTTCGATTACGCTTGAATCCTTCAGTATATTAGGATAATTGACGGGTATGTTGTTGAAAGTCATAGTTTTAGGACTAGATCCCGGTTTGGGAAGTTCAGGTAAATTTTCGCAGCTTACTAGTAAAACTGCCAATATTAGTGTAGAGAAGAGCGTTTTATTCATATTCTTTTTATGTATTTTTGCAGAAATTGAGCCTTAGAGAATCATAGAGCTTATTTTTAAAGAACGTCATTCTCTAAGCCTTCAATTTTAAAAAATCATTTAGACATGGTTCTTAAATCGATATTGAATAAGCACAACACATCTGATATGCAAGGTAGAAAATTTTTTATTCTTCTTTTATTCGCTTGTTTCCTTTTATGTAGTAATGAGGCTACTGCCCAAAAACTGACTACTAATGAGGATGGCGAAAAGATAATCGTTTATTCTGACGGGTCTTGGCGATACTTTGATGCCAACGATGCCAACGATGTAGAGGAAGTGGAAGCTGCTGAGATTAATGAAGAAAAGAAGGTGAAAAAGGAAAAAAAGGAAAAGAAAAGTAAAAAGAAGAAAACAAAGAAGCCCAAAAGCAAGAAGTCTAAAAAAACTAAGAAAGGTAAGTCGAAAAATAAAAAAGGAAAAACTTTGCTAGACCCGGCTGTTGAAAAGGCGGCAAAGATGGAGGCCATCCAACGTGCTGATTTAGCGGCAGGTAAAGAAGAAAGAGCAAAGCAGGAAGTAGAAGAATTTATTTTTAAACGAATCTTTTTGGAAGAAGAGCTAACTGAAGCTTACCAAAATGTTGATATGACACATGAGGATGTAGCGGTCATTGAAACGGAGTTGAAAAAAGCGAAGGAGGAGGAGAAGCTAAGCAAGAATGAACTCAAAAAAGCGAGTGATCTTGCCAAGAAAATGGAAAAGATGATTGATATGCCTAAAGCAAAACGCGATAAGCTTTTGGCAAAAATGGACGGCAGCTCTAAAAAGAAGAAAAACGATAATGTAGTGAATCGTTCTAATGCAAATAGGGATGCTACAGCTTCAGCTAAAATACCTTCTTGGGGAAAAAGAAAATTGGTCGCTTACAATCCTAAAAACGATGTGATGTTGAACCCTCCACCAAAAGATTGTAAACTGGTTTTTGATGGAATAGATGAATTTGCGGGGCATCGTAGAAAAGATGTTGCCAAGCAATTATTTTTCATCTACACACCGGACAGGTTCAAGCCCTACTTTAAAGGCCGAAATTATATCACTTGTAATGGTTTCCTTTCTAAGATTTCTGATGCAGGAACTATCCTAAATCTGGAATTCATTATATTAACAGAACAAGCCGTTCGCGAATTCGGCGTTCTTGAAATGGGCAGCCAACTAACCCTCAAAGGAATCAATGGCGATCAGGTGGTTCTTACCAATAAGAAAAGTGCAACGGGAATGGCCAACTCATTAGATAAAACCACTACCTACAAAGCGCAATATCAGATCAGTTCTGGAGATATTAAAGCATTACAGAAATTGGAGGTAGATAAAATTCGAGTTATCTGGGGAACCGGCTATGAAGATTATGAAGTGTATGAGGTCGATTTTTTGATTGATCAGTTTGAGTGTTTGAAGTAAAAAATAAATAAATGTTAGGACTTAAATTACCAACAGATCCGCGTTGGGTTAACCTTGCGGAAAGAGATTTACAGGAGATTTTGACGGACCACGCTTATTGTGAGCAAAAGGCAACAACGACCTGTATTTCATTAATACAACAGAATCCCAATCGGAAAGAATTAGTCAAAGAGCTGACTCCAGTAGTAGCGGAAGAGTGGGGCCATTTTCAAGTTGTACTAAAGGAAATGGAAAAGAGAAATCTTGACCTAGGCATGCAACGCAAAGATGAGTATGTAAACAAGCTACTGAAGTTCATGAACAAAGGTGGTAGTCGTGAAGATAGTTTGATTGAACGATTGCTGGTAAGCGCGCTCATAGAGGCACGTAGCTGCGAACGCTTTCGTTTGTTGTCACTCAATATGGAGGATGAATACTTCAAAGATTTTTACCACAAGTTTATGATTTCAGAAGCGGGACACTATCGCTTGTTTTTAGATTTGGCCAAACTGTATGGTGATGAAGAAAAGGTGAAGGTGCGTTGGCAGGAATTTTTGGACTATGAAGCAGAGATGATTACTACGCTTGAATTGCGTGGCGACCGAATGCACTAGTTCTTTTTTAGCAACAGTAAAAAGTCATTTATTTCCCGCTAGTAATCGAACTGAGTCTGAGCTAGATACAGTTTGATATAAAAGACGAAGAGGCTGTCTCATAACATTTAAATCAAAAAAAATAGGCAGAATTAAATTTGTCTACTTCGTTATTCTGATACCCGGTATCAGGTTTCCAGTATCAGGCGAATGTGAACACAGTAACATTCATGCTCGCCTGATACCTATTCATTTTCTTTCTCCAAATATTGTTTGACATCCGAATCTTTCTCTTACTTATGAGAAAGCCCCTTCTATATTAATAGCCATTCAGACAAACTATTTTTTCTTTACATTGAATGCTCTCTCTTTTGATTAAGCTTTGATTTGTTTAAAAAGTATCTTCAATCTTGCAGATAAAGCATTGACTGCCAATACTTCAGCTATTTATGTATCCCGTAGCTAAACAGGATGACCAAGAATGCAGTTGTTTGAATATTTTGGCCGCATCGCTTTTAGGAATATTTCTAAATGTAAAACCGCAAAACGCTGTCCTGAACAAACCTGTCTACTCGGCGCAGCCAGGTAGAGTCGAAGTATGATAAATATAAAACGTAAAAGCGGCCAAAAAACGAGTTTTTTTACGTTTGAGGGCAAACTTTTACATTTTACATTTTAAATTTTGCGGTTTTACATTTTACATTTATACCCTATTCTTGAGGCCAAAATCAATTCTCGGTCGGCCTGTAAGACTACGAAAGTTTAAATGAGCTTCGTCTTGACAATCGAGCCTTTATCTCTACCTGGCTTCGCCGAGTAGACAGCTTCGATTCTAAACATATTTTTTAAACAACTTCTTTTTAAAGTTTACTAATCACCAACATCTTGGCCATTATTTTTCTGCCTTCAATTTGTATAGATACAGCATGAATACCAGCTTTTAGATTTTCAATAGAAAGCTGAACAGGCTGATCGCTTATCTCGTTTACTATTACAGATTGGACTTGTTGCCCCAGACTATTGTGTAAACGAATCACAGCAGCTTCGCCTGCAAAGTCTTTTAAGCTTACAAATAATTCTCGGTTTGCTGGATTTGGAAAAATCGTAAACTCTTGCAAGTCAAGCGCAAAATAAACTGACTTAATCTTAGAATTAACAAAACTGCCATCTTGAAAAATTTGCTTAATCTGATAGTAATTCATTCCTGTTTGAGCCGCTTTATCATTCATCGTATAGTTGATGTGATCGCTTGACTCACTAATACTATTGACCCTTTCAATGGCTTGAAAATTAAGGCCATCTAAAGAACGTGTAACTTCAAAATAGTCCGTTTTGTAATCTGTATTCGTTACCCAATAAAGTGCTACATCACGTCCATCCTTTTGAACACCAAAGAATAGTTGATCCGAAGATTGCTGATCTTCTAAACCAAGCGCAACATTTATGTCCTCACTAATCTCACATATAAATTGCCAATTGGCGCTATACATTTTCACGGAAGTGTGATACAAACCGGGAGTCAGGTTATTGACGACCTCAGTTTCGTTGCAATTCGCAGAACATTCAAAAACCAATTGCCAAGTGCTATTGAAAACTTTGACAATTTCGATAGGAGCGCTAAGTCCACTAAAAGTAATGGCACTACTAGAACTTGAAATGACGACATCATCACAATCACCATTAGAAGGCGTATCACAGACATCACCAATACCATCATTGTCGGCATCTGCTTGATTAGGATTAGCTGTGTTAGGGCAGTTGTCTACGTTGTTACAAATACCGTCACCATCGCTATCACCACCTTGTCCATCACAAGGATTGGAACCGCCAATAGTAATGTCCGAAGTAATTTCACAGATGGGTTGCCAAGTAGCAGTAAACATTTTCACGGAAGTGTGATAGACTCCAGAGCTAAGGTTATTAACTATTTCTGTTTCGTTACAGTTAGCAGCGCATTCAAAAATTACCTGCCAAGTGCTATTGAAAACTTTGACAATTTCGATAGGAGCACTAAGTCCGCTAAAGGTGATAGAGTTACTAGAGTTTGAAACAATAACATCGTCACAGTCGCCATTAGAAGGGGTATCGCAGGCATCACCAACATCATCGTTGTCGGCATCCGCTTGATTAGGGTTGAAAGTGTTTGGGCAGTTGTCTAGGTTATTACAAATGCCGTCACCATCGGTATCTCCACCTTGTCCTGCGCAAGGGTTCGACATTTCGCAAAGATCACCTTCGCCATTATTGTTGCTATCTTCAAAGAAGCTAAATGCTTTGTTGAAAGCATCTACGCCAATAATTTGCCCCATCAATCGACCTGGAATATCATCAGCAGGAGGGTGTATCCCGCCCCAGATTCTAGACAGAGAACATTGATCAGATGCATCTCTATAAGTAGCCCATTGTAATTCAACATCAACACTAGGCCCATTTTCAAAAACTAAGAATTCATTTTGTTCCGCAGTGAAGCTTGCCATTCCACCTGGGAAATATTCATTACCTGTTAGCATCACAAGTACTTCTGCCGCAGCTCTTGAGTAAGTGGAGTGTCCAGAAACGTAACCTGCAAAAGGAGGTGTTACAAAAGATTGTCTTTGGTATGGTTCCCAGTTTTCTGCAAGAACCCAACCGACACCAGCTACATCGGTATCTACATTATTGATTACATCATGACCTCTCCATCCTTTGATTTTTATTTTTCCAACGTTGACATTTCCTGCCCCGGCGAGTGGATCACCAATTTGAATTAATTCAATATAATCATTGATTAATGGTAATCCTTCTGGGTCATAAGAAGGTAGTCCAGTGTTGGAACTTTGTCCTCGATCTGCCATGGCACGTAAGGCCGATACTGGTCTAATATAATCGTACCAACCTTTGGCTCCCCAGGCTGCAACAGCTGCATCATGCATAGCTCCACCAAGTGTAAAGTAGGACTTGATGTACCATTGAGTTTCGTCTAGAATAGCGCCTTCTCCTTGAAATCTTTTTTCGAAAAGTGGGTGGTCAGCTACGTTTTCATTTAATATAGAAAACCAGTGTCCCGGAGGTGTTTCTGAATCAGGACCATCTGCCCAAAATTCTGCCAATACTCTGGTGTAATCGCCTCGAGGAACTATGTTGGAGCTATAAGCTTGTCCTGTCACCGGATTGATATTGTGGCCACTCTGGTTGACACTACCAGTTAGTTGATTGTAAAATGATGGATAACTTGCAAAGTTGGTAGGCAAGGATCCTGTATTACCAATAGTGGCAGGAGAGATGTCCCACAGAACACCATCATTTGGGTCAAGATGTGCTGACCAAGTGGCAACGGTGGCAAAGCCCCATTGATATTGATTGGACGAACCAGCACCATTGCTTTCCAGCATAGGAGGAGTACCCGGATCGTGATAAACCTCATAATTGAAACCAGCTCTTTGATAAGTAGTCAGATCACTTGGGCTTAGCGCAAATGAGGAAACTTGTCCCCATTCAGGACTTAAAAAATCAGGTGTTGCTCCTTCTATAAGATTGCCACTTTGATCTATGAAAATTTCTAAAGTTAATGGTTGCCATCTGTTTAAGTCTTCGATTGTTGGGTTGCCTGGCATGTCGACTACCAATGGATTGTTGACAGGGGTATAGCTGGTGTTGGCATAAGTATTCTGTTCATTAGCATTGTCTTGCAAGCCATAGTTAATAATACATTGGCCAATATAATTCCCCAGAGCTGCTGGGTCACCACTTTGATAATCGGTGCTTGTATTGTTGATATTATATCCAAGATTGGACATGCTCGTGTTGTAAGCAGATTGTAAAATGATACTCTGCGGTGAATTGCTGAATCGGTGCGAAAGTATTTTGTACATAGCGTGGCTTATGGTCGTAGCCAAGGCTTCTTCAGTATTAGCGGGAGGTGTGAAGCCTTGGAAGTCGCAAGTGTATCCATCAACTGTTTGTCCCAATAAATAAGTACAACCTTCCTGATTGTAAACTGCCCAAGCGTCCCACATAGCTACAGAACTATGGAAAAGATTTCTTGCATGTACGGTCGGTCGAGCAAAATCTCTTCGGATAGATTCCAATAGAATTTCATTCCAATAGCGTGGTGTTGGAAGATTGGTATTAATAAGCGGGAAGTCTGGAGTATCTACACAGGTAGGATCGGGGTTGGTAGGGCAGGGGTCGCAAGCATCTGCAACTCCGTCCTGATCGTAATCTGAGTTGATTGGGGCTAGATCGCAATTGTTGGATAAGTATAATCCATAACCTTCGCATTGTCCAAGAATAAAATCTGGGAGCCCATCATTATTGAGATCGAAGAAACTAAAGTCGTAGGCATTGGTAGCCCAATCAAAAGGATTCGTACCATATGGGTCACTAAAAACGCCGTTGGTATTTTCTAACAAGGCAAACCTTCTATTAGAATTACAAGGAGGTATGTCGACATCGACATCTGCTATCGCGATATCTAAGTCGCCATCCAAATCCAAATCGATCGCATGTACATTGCCACCAAAACCACCAACATTAGGTGAGTTGATCAAAGCACTTGTAAAGGTTATATTGTTTGGAGCAATGCTACTAGATGTCAATAAATAATCGGCACCATCATCTACTACATAAACGTCGAGCAAACCATCACCATTGAAATCTTCCACTTCTATCATATAGGGACTTGGACTAACTGGCTGGCTGATGTTTTGCCAATTGCTAAAATTTCCATTTCCATTGTTGTAAAGAATGAAGACGCCTCGGCTGTTCCAAGGTTCAACATTGTATAGTGTACTTACTTTGATGATATCTTGATCGCCATCATTATCAATATCTTTGATTTCAACCTCAGTTCCAAATGCAGAATTTCTAAGGTCACCTAATCTTGTTTGAGCTTGTTCGGTGAAGTTACCATTGCCATCATTGATGAAAAGAAAATCTTTTGCAATACCACCACTTGCATTTTGCTTATAGTTGACAAAGTATAGATCCATGAATCCATCTCCATTGATGTCTCCGCCTTTTACGGCACATATTAAAGGGATGTCATCGAGTGTTGCTGGAAAGCGTGTAGCAGATTGATCGGCAAGACCAAGCCATTGACCAGATCCATCGTTGCCAAGGTTACTATAATACAGTGGCATTTGATTGAATGTATTGGCTATAATGACATCTTTCCAGCCGTCCCCATCAAAGTCACCGATATAAAGATCACGGGCATTGGTGGGATTACTGATAAACTCAGGAGCGTAAAGACTGGTTTGATCAACTAAAGCCCCGCCTGTATTGATCAGTAATAGATCAGATTTGGGTGGTTCTGTAGAATTAGAAAAAGGTTCTTTTCGGACGGATATGACATCCATGAAACCATCATTATTCAAATCAGCTGCCTCCATATCCTTTTCCTCGTTGTCTGAGTTGGCTACAGAAGTAAGTGTCAGGTTCGTAGGAGTGATGTCCTCCCATTCCAGCCATTGAGCTTGGAGCGAGGATAAGAATAGCAGATTTACTGCAAGGAAAATAATTTGCTTGAACATATTACTGTTGGTTTTAATGCGCAATAAAATATTAACCTCTAGGGGGGATAGAAGAGAGTAGAATACCTACTTATAATGTAGGTAACTGAAAGTTTAAGTGAAATGGTGTAGTGTTAATTAGAGCGCACAAAATACGAATAATCAGGAATAAACAAGAAAAACTGGACTCAGGGAAAAAAATAGGAATGATTTTCATGCTAATTATCTTGTAGTAAATGCACTTCAATCATAATAGCAGAGTCTAAGTCTAAATCTTCCAACTAGATACAAAGCTGTCAATAATCCTTCAAATAGGGCCTAATCTGCTGACAAGCAGGGAGCTAGATTCGTTGTGATTAAAGCTATTTCGCCCAAGGCTATATTTTTTATTTAATTTTATCATTTTGATGCAGCGCAAAGAGCCAAGCTTGCATATAGTATGGTGAGCTCGCATTAATACATTTAATTAAACAAAGAGGTTTCTTAACGATCCTCTCAAAAAATAATAACAATGAAATATTCAAGAATTCTTTTTTTCTGCGTACTAACTATGCTTTTAGCTTTTTCATCTTGTAAGAAAGATGAGATTTCTGAAGTAGGAGATAATATCGAAGATCCAACAGTAGAAGTTGTTACGACTAACCCATTAGTACCACAGGTACAATTCAGTGTAACGAATACAGGCGGATTAGATTTGGGATGTTTTTCAATAGATTTTCCTTTTGATCTTTTAGCGGATGGCGCAACTTATACCATTACTAGTTATGAAGACTTTGAAGATGTATTAATGGATGAACCATTAATCATAGACTTCGCTTATCCTATAAACATTACTTACAATGAGGATCAATCAACTGCGACAGTCGTAGATGCAGAAGCACTAGGACAAGCTTTTGCTAACTGTATTCCTGAAGGTGGTTGGGGTGAAAATCTATTCCCTGCTTTTTTGATCTCAGATGAGAGCTCTTGCTATGATATGGTATATCCTGTAAATCTTGTTGATGTAGATGGTAATGTATCTGTTGCTAATGATGAAGACGAGTTTGTAGATCTACTTTCTGCAGGTACTATTTTAGCTTTCGAATTTCCATTAAGTTTAATTGATGAGGACGGAGAAACCGTAACTGCAAATGATGACGAAGAGCTTTTCGCTTTATTGTTTTCTTGTGAAGGAGGAGGAGACCCATGGGGAGGAGATCCTATTGGTGACTGTTGGGATTATGTTTTTCCGATTGAAATGTTAGATCAAGATGGTAATACTGTGGTGATTAACAACCATGATGAACTTTGTAATGCTGCCTTGAACGGATTGATTTTAGAGCATGTTTTCCCTGTAACTCTAGTAAATGGAGCAGGTGAAGAACTTATCGTAAACAATCAAACAGAACTAGAAGAGGCTTGGTTTGACTGTATCAATATTGGAGGAGGAGCTTTGGATGTTTTGAGCTTTATTTTCAATTCTGATTTTACTTCAGGTTTAGATTGTTATTCTATTAACTACCCATTAGAATACACAGATATGGATACTGGTAATGTAGAAACAATAGAAGATGCAGCTGCTGCTCAAGCATATATTGATGCCAGCCAAAACAATATTTACGGTGGAGTACTTAACTTCCCAGTTACGGTTACCGAATTAGCAACTGGAGATGAAGTGTCATTTGACGACCTCCAAGCGTATTTCGAATTTGTGTTTACCTGCGGCTAAACAAATTGAAACACTGTTCTACTCTAGGGTAGAACAGTGTTTTATTTACTTAAGGGGAATTTTTTTATCTATTAATTAAACCAAAGACTTGGTGAATCCGCAGATCATAATTTTGTGTAAGAAAGGATTGGAACGTGGCCATGCGCAGTTGTATGAAAACTGTGCACCCTACGTTTACAGTCATGTAAAGAGATACATTAAGGATGTTGACTTTCGCAAAGATATGATGCAAGAAGTATTTGCTAAGGTTTTTATTAATATCAAAAGTTTTGACCCTGAAAAAGGAAACTTCAATGGTTGGATTAAAAGAATCACCATCAACGAATGTTTACAACATGTTAGAAAAGTCAGACCATTAACAGTAGCAAAGGGAATTGAAGATAACTTTGAGTTGGTAGATGATGCACCTTTGCCCACTGACTTAAAAAGAAAAGATATAGAATTGATATTAGAGAAAATGCCGACCGGTTACAAATTGGTTTTTATGTTGGCAGTCATGGATGGTTTTTCCCACAAAGAAATAGCAGAACAACTGAATATAGCCGAGCAAACTTCTCGCTCGCAATTGACACGCGCTAAGAAATGGACGAAACAGTATTTACTAAGTAATATTCAAAAAGACTTGTATGGATTACTTTGATTCAAATTTTAAAAACGATCAGGCCGATCAAGATTCGGAATTACCCGAAGGCTTCAGCTGGGAAGAGATGAGCGGTGGTATCTATGATAAGATGCCGAACAATCGTCCTTCAAGCTTAGGCAAGTACTGGCCATTATTGATATTGCTTTTAGTGGCAGGCTGTGGTACTGGTAGCTGGTTTGCTTTGAATAATTTTAATGGAAAATCGTCCACCAAACACTCAATTGCTTTAGATCAAAAAATAAATACTGAAACAACAGCGTCTGGTTTGAATAAGATTAAGACCAATGAAATCGCTCATAATCAAGCAGACCAAATCATTGAGTCGAATTTAATACCTACTAATTCATTGAATTCGAAAAACCAAATAGTAAAAAACAATTCCTCAAATACAAATTCAGTTCGCTCTAATACTTTAAACAGATCTAATCCTACAATTAACAACAACAAAATAGAAGGCCAAATTTTCGATAAAACAGAATCAAATATAAGTCAACTAGAGCAGACAACAATAGCTAAGCAAAGACAACAAGCCATAAGTGAATCTACTAAAAATGAAACTCCAGTAAGTCAAAAAGAATGGAGTAGGTTACTGATAATGCCTTCTTTAGTTTATGAAGCGAGTGAGGATGAAACCGCTCAATATAAAATAATTGATGAGCTCAAAAAGCCTAAAGTAAACAGAGAAGAGAAGAAAGATGAAGAAGAAACACTTTTCAAAAAACAGTTGACAATAGGGCTTGCAGGAGGTATAGTAACTTGGTCCGCCTTTGACGCGAGCAATATCAATCACGAGCATGTGAGTGGCTATCCGGGATATACAATCAATCCTTCTATCGGACTTTCTTTTGCTCCTAAGCATAGTATTCAATTCGATTATGAATATAGCGCGGTAGAAGAATTGTTTGATTACGAAGGTTCACGAGAGATAGAGGTAGCAAAAGACAATGAACCTTTTAGAATAATCCATAGTAGCTTAACCGGAAATATAATTTCTACGGAGCGAAAAAATATTGTTGTCCCAGGAACCCGGAACTACAAAGAAGTAAAATACAATCAATACAAGTTTCATACATTAAGTCTTGGCTATCGCTTTGATCAGATTAGAAAGCAGAAGTTGTCTCTAGGTTTTTATGTAGGTGCCTCTTATCTTCTGAAGATCAATAGCAAAGGAAAACGTCTGAACGAAAGTCTAGATGTTTATAGCTTTGATAACAGCAATCCAATATTTAAAAATAATCAATTGGCCTTGCGATTGGGGCTACATTATAACTATCAGCTTAACGAAAACATTAGTTTGTTTTCACAAATCATCACCACAAAGTATTTGAGTAATTGGGAGGTGGATAGCAGTGGAAGTACGACTCGACCTTTTTTGTATGGTGTGCAACTAGGATTTAGATATGGATTGATGAAATAGTTTTTTTATAAATCACAAGAGTTTATTCGAAGTATTTTGAAGGGCCACTGCTGTAAAACGCGGTGGCTCTTTTTGATCTTATGTTTGGACTCAGGTCTTTTTGTTGATTGGAGGGAATGGCGTATATTTGATGATAATGGAATTTTAGCAGGCTTGTCTGTCAGGGCCTTGTATATAGGTGAGTGAGTGGGCAAAATGAAAATAAAAAGGAGTTCCATTTACGAATAAATTTAATCTGAGTACTTGTTTAAATATGGCTTTTCACAAACTCCAACAAAACCTGCTTCCGAACTTCATGCTTCCCCTCAAAAGCCCATTTTCGAACAGCTAAGCCTTGCTCCTCAATTAAAGTATCATGCCGCTCCAGGTATTCAGACTTTAAGTATTGATCCTGATCACCAAAGGCAAAATGAATTTGCTTATCTTTCAAATATTCCTGCATCACCAAATAGTCAATATCTTCCGGCAACATTCCCGACCACAAAATCAAATGATGAAAGCGAGGTCGCGCTCCTTCTATCCAACGACACTGCGTAGCACACCCCTGTGAAAAACCAAATAAAATAATCTCTATATCCTCATTCAACTGGGCAAGGTAAGTATCGTAAAGTGTTTTGAGGTAAGCGGTGTAATCCGCAATTTCATCCAGTCGATTTGCCTTCGTCATCCACGAAGCTGCTACATCACCACTCATCGCCATCCAATAAAATTGATGTAGGCCCTCCGGTGCCACGATAAAATTATTCCCATCATCCAGCAACTGAAACTGCTCCAAAAACCGGTCGGCTCGCTGTCCATATCCATGACAGATAATCCAAAACCGTTTAATCTCCGGACCTGGTTTTCCAAGCGTATAGTAGTGTGCAGTTTTTTGAACCTTGAGTTTGTGATGCTTAGGCATAGTCCTTAATGGCAGTTTGTGAAAAAATGAAAGGTAGCGAAAAAAATTAATACTAGGACTAACTGTTCCGTTTGGCTCACAAAGAACTTGTTTAAGTTTGTCCTTCAAGTTTGCAGATCTTAGTAGGAGAAATGGAAACTACTAATGAGTTTTACAATAAGATTGAACCATTAAAACTATAGTTTTCCACGAAGCATGCTAATGAAAAGACTTGGAAATCAAAGAGCCCGCTACCGAAATAATTCGATAGCGGGCTCTCCATAAAAATGGCTTAGCTTAGAAGAACTCTCAAAAGTTATCTATCCTTCCGTCGTTTAAAATCCTCACTCTTCCCAAACTTCCGATCCTTATCATTCCGCTTATCCAAAATAGGTGAAGGGCGAGGTGCCGTCTCAGACACCTGATGGAACAATTTCTCCTTATAAACCCAAAGTTCACCTTCGAGTTTATAGCCCTCGTAGCTACCATCTGGAACATAAGTTTCGCCCTTAATTTGAGCGGAAGTTCGTAAAGGAATCAAGTGATCTTTTACAATCATGCCCAACTCCTCATTATAGTTGAATGTGGTGGAAGCTTCCGCAGAATATTCCATCATCAAACGGTTTTTGTGAAGGTCTGTTCGTGAAATGTCAGCAGGGGAGAATAGCGACGAACCAAAGATCGGTTGTCCATTTTCAAAAGATAAAATCTCAACAATCTTTCGTTTATTAAATAATCGATATCCATCAAAGCCAAACAACAAATGCTTAGTACCCTGTGGTGTTTCAAAGGATTTTATTTTGTAATAAACAGCTCCATACCAATTATCAGGAGTCAGTACATCGTAAGCTAGATCTTGAATTGCTTCCGATTTATCATTGAGCTTGAAAAGTTTGGGCTGGCTATCATTGGTTTGGATGAATCCAAAATACTGATATTCATTAATGTCCACATATAGCTGCCAAGTCACCATCCGAAAGGTACTATCTGCTGGATACTGAAATGAAATAGTAGGCAAGGAATCAAACACATATTCAAAAGAACCTTCAAGAGAAAGTACTTCTTCCATCTTTTTAACTAATTGTCCATTTGAGGCAATCCTAGTTTTTTCCAAAGAATCCGTCATGACAGAATTAGCCCATTTAGCCATGATTACCTCTTGTTCAGCAAGTACTGAATCAGCAACCTGAGCGCTAAGAAATAGGGGGAATAGACAGACGAATAGGAGGGAAGTGAATTTTAATTGCATTTTGCTTCGTTTTTAGTATCTAGTTTAAACGGTAAATCTAGTGCAAAATTGCCGGAGGAATTAGAATTAGAGCTGATCAGGTACCAGTCTTGTCCAAATTAGAATTAGAATACCTAAACTTTCAAAGGAATCTAAATGAATTTAACACTAGCGCGCCATTCTAATTCTAATTTCGATTCCCATTCTAATTCTTTTAAAACCGATTCCCATTCTAATTTCTTTAAGAACGGATTTCCAGTCTAATTTCTCTTTTTATTATCTTTATAATCCCGAAAAATAAACTCACCAAGTCCCTTCAAACTACTATAAAAAGCCTTCCCATTATTCGCCTTTGTAAACTGTTCCACAAACTTCATCAAATAAGGATCACGAGCAATCATGAAAGTCGTAATAGGAATGTTAAGTTTTCGACAACGAGTAGCCAGATTCAAGGTACGTGCAATGATTTTACGGTCAAGTCCAAAACTATTTTTGTAGTAATCATTCCCCTTTTTGATACAAGTCGGCTTACCATCCGTAATCATAAAAATCTGTTTATTAGGATTTCTACGTTTACGTAAAATGTCCATAGCCAGCTGAACACCGGCCACCGTATTGGTATGGTATGGACCAACCTTCAAGTAGGGGAGATCCTTAATTTCAATTGCCCAAGCATCATTCCCAAAAACAATAATGTCCAAGGTATCTTTAGGATAGCGAGTAGTAATCAATTCGGCCAAAGCCATTGCTACTTTTTTAGCAGGAGTAATTCGGTCCTCTCCATATAAAATCATAGAGTGCGAAATATCAATCATCAAAACGGTACTCATCGATGATTGGTAGTAGGTCTCCTGAACTTCCAAATCTTTATGTTCCAATCTGAAATCATCAATCCCATGATTGATCTGTGCATTACGCAAGGATTCCGACATGGCGATATTCTCAATGTTATCACCAAATTCATAGGGTTTGCGATCAGAAGTATATTCATCTCCTTTTCCACTCACCCGTGTATTGTGGTTTCCGCGTTTAGATTTTTTTAGTAAGCCAAAAATATCGTCCAGTGCTTTTTGCCGCAAGGCAATTTCCATCTTCTTGGAAGGAGCAAATCCAGGGCCATTTGGATCAGCAGGTTTAGTAATATATCCCTTGTCAATCAGGTCTTGAATGAAATCTGCCATCCCATAATCTTTGGTCGTCAACTCATACTCTTTGTCCAATTCTGTAAGCCAGGACAAAGCCTCTGAAACCTCACCTGAAGTATGTATCAGTAGCTCCTTAAACAGCTTGAGCAACTTGTCAAAGGGTGAACCTCCTTCAAGATCTGGAACGTACTCAGAAAATTTCCATCCAATCATAATTTATTTTTTCAAAACACACGCGCGACAAAAGAGACTATTGAAATAGTCTTTTCTAATTTATTTAGTACAGCGATCTAGCAACTGATCATAGTCCGGTTGCTCTGAAGCTTTTTTGTGAATATACGAATCTACAACTTCCCCATTACGAATGGTGAAAATTCCAGGCATCTGAGTAGAGTCACCCAGTTGCTTCGCTAACTCCGATTTGAATCCTTGCCGTTGAAGCGAGAAGCCTCTCATCCAACTACTCAAACCATAAAGCTGTGAAAATCCACCTTTTATCAGCCCAAATCGAGTGTAAAAGTTTAAGTCTGGATCACTAATTCTAGAAGCTTCCATCAACTGGTAATCTTTGAAATAGGTATCAGCTAGGCTAGGTTCCGCCATATGTACCAAAACAAGTTTTACCTGTTTTAAGTCAAATTTTTCGGTCATCTTAGAAAGGTCATCAAGTGCTTCTTTACAGAAAACACAACCAAAATGCCGTAAGAAAACGAGTAAGACAGGTTGAGAAAATGATAAATCCTTAATATTTTCTTCCTTATTAGTCTGCATCATTTGCAGAATATCTGAATCAACTTGTGCTATCATAGTATATGTAGTTTTAAAGCAGATGCTGAACCATTTAGAACAATGGATTGCTAAGAAAGTTCACACTACTCCTGGAGACATTTCCATTTGTCATCCGAAATTTACGCAAGCAAACTGAATATAAAAACAAGAGGCCATTTCTTTTACAAGAAATGACCTCCAAAAGTCTTATTTGTTAGATTGGAAACTAAACTAAAGCATATTGCAAGGGTCACTTCCATTAAAATTGACAATTGCGGCTATGTCGGGTTTCTCTTACTTCAATTTCATCTTATTAAAAACCTTCATCACACCTTGTACCGCTTTTGCAGAGTTGTGAAGCAATTTCATTTCAGACTTATTTAGCTTAAGCTCAATCACTTCAGTGATACCGTTCTTACCAAGTTTAACTGGAGCACCAAGGAACATGTCCTTCAATCCGTACTGACCATTAAGTCTAACACAGCAAGGGAAAATTCGGTTCTCATCCTTAACGATCGACTCAACCATCTGAGCAGCAGCTGCTCCAGGAGCATACCAAGCTGAAGTACCCATTAGCTTAACCAATTCGCCACCGCCTTTCTTAGTTCTTTCAACGATAGCTTTAAGCTTGTCTTTTTCAATCATTTCTGTTACTGGAATACCACCAACAGTTGTATAGCGAGGTAATGGCACCATAGTATCACCATGTCCACCCATCAATACAGCTTGAATATCTTTTGGAGATACATTTAGTTCAGTGGCAAGGAAAGCTCGGTAACGAGCAGTATCCAAGATACCAGCCATACCAAATACTCTTGTGTCTTTTAATTTAGAAGCTTTGAATGCAGCGTAAGTCATTACGTCCAATGGATTGGAAACGATAATGATAATCGGATTCTTAGAATACTTCATAATAGAAGCAGTCACTGTAGAAACGATCTTAGCATTCGTAGAAATCAAATCATCGCGGCTCATGCCTGGACGACGAGGAATACCAGCAGTAATAACGACGATGTCAGAATTACGGGTCTTGCGGTAATCACTAGTACCAGTTACCGTAGTACTATAATAATCGATAGGAGCTTGCTGCCAGGTATCTAGTGCTTTACCCTTGGCGAAATCTCCTTTAATGTCCAATAAAACTACTTCTTTTACAATGTCTTTGTGAGCCAAAACGTTGGCAACAGTAGCGCCAACATTACCGGCACCTACTACAGTTACTTTACTCATATCTTATTAAGGTTATTGATTGGTGGAATAATTTTGCTGCAAAAGTAGGTAATTTTTTGAACCATAACACGTAAAAAGAAGAAAGATTGCTATTTTGAAGACATTGACTTAAGGCAAATTTTCTTAACTTTGTTCTGTATTCGTTATGTTTTGAACAGAAATCTGGTGTTTCTTTTTTCTTGTTTGATAAGCACATATCTTACTTAAATAACTTAAGACAATAAAAATCTAATCGATTATGAAAAAAATTCTTCTATTTATAGGCATTATGGCCTGTACTATTTTGGCATTTCCAGTCATGGCTCAACATTTTGACGGAGTCCATGTTTGTGGTTTGAGAGGAACCGATGCAGCAATGGTAAAGGAACAAATGATGCAGAACAGGGAAGATATGCGCGACTTTGTTCACCAAAGAGGTGCGATCACTTATGTGCCAGTTAAATTGCACTTAGTAGCTGATAACGATGGTGAAGGGCGTATTGCTGAAAGAGCTGCTCTTGATATGTTATGTATTTTGAACGAAGCGTATTTAATTCATGAAATTCAGTTTTACCTAAGCAATGGGTTTAACTATATTGATCACACAAACTTGTACAATAATCCTTCTTCAAGCGCAGCTTACATTAAGATGTCTGCTCAGAAGGTAAACAATGCAGTTAATATCTTTATTAATCTGACCATCGGTGGTGGTGGAGGTGGTGGTACTACACTTGCTTACTACCAACCTCCAATCGGACAAGCTGACTGGATCGTTATTACTGCAGGTAATGTATACGGTGAGAATGTTTTGCCACACGAAATCGGTCACTTCTTTAGCCTTAGTCACCCTTTTTATGGTTGGGAAGATAATCCTTGGAACGAAGCAGAATGGGGTAACCCTGTTGCAAACTATGCACCTAGCTTAGCTGTTCCTGGTCAAATTCAAAATGACAGAATGGATGAGTCAAACTGTACAGTTGCTGCTGATGGTATCTGTGATACACCGCCTGATTACCTTTTTGGATTTGTTCAATCTGGTTGTGGCAACTTTACTGGAGAGGTTATGGACTTCCTTGGTGAGGTTGTTGACCCAATGGAAAACAATATGATGAGTTACTTCTCAAGTTGTAGCTCCTACGAATTTACACCTGATCAGGTAGATGCTATTTATGCGAGCCTTGGAAGTGGTGGTAGAAACTACGTTAACCCTGGTACTACTCCAAACCTTGATGAGATCACTGCTGTTCCTACTTTGAACTTACCAGAGGATGTATCGACTATAGGATTTAGCTCGGTTACCTTCAATTGGGATGCAGCCCCAGGTGCAACGCACTACTTATTCGAAATTGACCGTCTTTCTGGTTTTGGCTTCCAGCCACAATACTATATCACTACAGATCCAGGTAAAACGCTAACGAACCTGGAAGTTGATAGAACTTACTACTGGAGAGTTCGTCCTTTTACTCCTTTGAAGACCTGTACTGGTTACTCTCAGGTTTATAGCTTTACTACTGACGATTCTCCAGTTAGCACAACTGAAATCGCATCAGTAGAAAACTGGTTGGTACGTCCAAACCCAGTTGCAAAGAATGCTAATGTGATGATCGAAATGAATTCAAGCGAAGCATTTGATGCTGAAGTTAAAGTTTACACTTTGACTGGTCAGTTATTAAGCGCTGCTAATAATACATTCGCTCAAGGTGCTTCTACTTTAGAAGTAAGCACGAATGACTTGAACACAGGAATGTACATCGTTTCTGTTCAGTCTGCAAAAGGTGTTATGACTCAAAAGATTGTAGTTAGATAATT
>CAKZUK010000200.1 GCA_937921775.1 uncultured Saprospiraceae bacterium | reverse complement strand
CTATGTTCGCAATCGAAAGAAGACGAAAGCCATCTCGATGTACCTTAATAGAAATGGTATCGTTTCCGATTTTTATCATGCAGGTTTGGCAACGGATGAGCGTTCGAGAAAGCAAGAAGAATGGATTCAGAATAAGACACGTGTTATCGTCTGTACCAATGCTTTTGGAATGGGAATTGACAAACCAGATGTTCGAACGGTGGTACATTTAGATTTACCGGATTCTCCGGAAGCGTATTTTCAGGAAGCTGGTAGGGCAGGGCGTGATGGTGAAAAAGCATTTGCTATTTTATTATACTCTACTACCGATGGTGAAAGTTTGGAACGCAACCTGGACTTATCCTTTCCTCCAGTTCCTGAAATAAAAAGAACTTATCAGGCACTGGGATCTTATTTCCAACTAGCTACTGGTGCAGGTCAAAATGAAAGTTATGATTTTGATTTGGTTTCTTTTTGTCAAAAATTTAGTTTAAAACCCATCACAGTTTTTAATAGCTTGAAAATCTTAGCACAGGGTGGATGGATTGCGATGACAGAATCGGTTTATGTTCCTTCCAGCTTGAAAATTTATCTAAATAAGGACCAACTTTATGACTACCAACTCAAGAATAAAAACCTTGAGAACATCATAAAAACAATCTTACGAACTTATCAAGGGGCATTCCATAATTATGTTTCTATCAATGAAACTCAGTTGGCGAAGTTTCTGAAAATGGATAAGCAGGATTTCATCAATTGCCTCATAAAGCTCCGCACCGATCGAGTCATTCAATATCGCCCAAAGAAGGATGCACCTCAAATTATTTTCCTTGAAGATCGCGTTGATATTTCAAATCTAATGATCGATCAAAAGCTCTATGATTTTCGAAAAAATAGACAAATGGAGCGGGTCAAAAAAATGCTTGCTTACGCAGAAGATCTAGTTTGTCGACACAAACAATTATTAACTTATTTCGGTGAAAAAGAAGTAGCTGCCTGTGGAATCTGCGATGTGTGTTTGGGACGAAATGAGGCAGCTGTGAGTAATGAGGATTTTGCGAGATACAAAGAAAAAATCCAAAAACTATTAGGCTCAAAGGCAATGCAATTAAAAGATTTAGTCGGTTCTTTTGCTCCCAAGCGTGAAAAGAAAGTTTTAAAGGTAATCGAGATTTTAGTGGACGAAGGAATGTTGGAGACGGATGCTGAGGAGATTAGTTGGGTAGGATGAGAATAGTGAGTGAGAATGTAGGGAACTATAACTTAATTTAGTCCAAGTTTATATTTCAAACCAATAAATGAAGCAATTAATCTTCACGGTAACAAATGACCTAAACTACGATCAGCGCATGATTCGTATCTGCTCCACAATGGTAGCAGCAGGTTATAAGGTTACTTTGGTTGGTCGCAAAAAGAAAACTTCGCTCGACTTAGTGAATCGTTCATTTAAGCAACATCGATTAACTTGCTTTTTTGAAAAAGGGAAGCTGTTTTATGCGGAGTATAACTTGCGTTTATTTTTTTATTTGCTTTTCGCAAAATTTGATGCTATCTGCGGTATTGATTTAGACACCTTATTACCTGTTTACATCACTAGCCGATTGAAAGGCAAGCCTTGTGTTTATGACGCACACGAATATTTTACTGAGTTGCCAGAAGTAATCAATCGACCTGCCACAAAAAAGGTTTGGTCTGGGATTGCTAATTTGATTATCCCCCGCTTACAATACTGTTATACTGTTTGTCAAAGTCTGGCAGATATTTTCCAAAAGGAGTATGGTCCACATTTTGAAGTCATTCGTAATGTGCCCTTCTCAGAAAAGGAATTGCCTAATAAAGTGAAAACAGAGGAGCCAAAGATCCTGCTCTATCAAGGGGCACTAAATGATGGTCGAGGCATATCAGAGCTGCTTTCCGCGATGCAGCACATCAATAAAGCCGAGCTTTGGCTAGCAGGAGAGGGAGATCTTTCTGAGCACCTTAGAACTAAGACCAAAGAACTGAAACTTGAAAAAAAAGTAAAGTTTCTAGGCTATGTCCTTCCAGATCAACTTAGAGCCATTACCTTGCAAGCTGATATCGGTCTCAACCTCTTGGAAAACAAAGGACTCAATTATTATTACTCGCTGGCTAATAAAGCTTTTGATTACGTTCAAGCCGAGATTCCTTCTATCAATATGGACTTCCCGGAATACCAAAATTTGAATGCTGAATATTCTTGCAGTCTCTTGTTAGCGGACTTAAAAGTGGAGACTATTTCGAGAAGTTTAAATGACTTAATCCAAGACGAAAAACTATATGATCGCTTGGTTCAAAACTGTAAGCTAGCCAAATTGGATTGGTGTTGGGAGGTGGAAAAGGAGCAATTAGTTCGCTTTTATAAAAAGATATTTGCTTCTGATGTTTAAGTAAGTGATTTGCACCAACATTTTTAGAAAATGGATGTTTAATTTATAGATCATATCTTTATGATCTTAATCGCCTAAAGCCCGGCATCAGGAGACTCTGTGATTAGACTATAACTTAATTTAGCTAGCACTTAATTTGTATAAAAACAACATCTATGGCAGTTTATAAAAAAGGATCAAAAGGCTACGCAATTTTCAATATGAAATGTCCACGTTGTCATGAGGAAGATGTTTTTCATACAGGCGCTTGGTCATTTACTCGGCCATTTGAAATGAAAGATAACTGCGATACCTGTAAGCTTAATTATATGCCCGAGCCCGGTTTTTACTACGGCTCTATGTTCATTTCTTACATCATCTGGGCTTGGTTTTCGATTATCTTAGTTGGAGCTTTAGTTTGGTTGAGAGGTTGGTCGGTAGAAGGAGCATTTGTCGTTTTGATTGCGATATCGGTTGTGTTTTTTGTTTGGCTGTTTCGAGTTTCACGAACCATGTGGATGGCTATTAACTTCAAGTTCGACCCTTCAAAAATAAAGTAATTATCCTGATGAAACACTTAAGCCTAATCTGTTCTATTAGCCTCTTGTTTATGCTCTCTTGTACTAATGAGCCAGCTTATAATCACGATGGACATATTGACAAGAAAATAATAAAAGAACCCGTTCTTCACCACGGAAATACATCAGCCCATACGGCCGATTACGTTTGTCCCTTGCATTGCGAAAGTTCAGGCTCAGATAAACCTGGGATCTGTCCCAACTGTGGCTTTGACTACGAGCCTTTGAAGCAGCATATATCTAATGGACATAACCATTAAAGTTAAAGTTGCAGTCGTAGTTTTAATTACAATGCACTTGACTCGTAAATGGAATGCTTGGAATTTTAACGACTATTTTAATTGCCATTTCTATAATAGCCCGCCTTCAAATAAGCTCCTTCAGCAAAGCTAATCGGATGATCAATATCATGGAAAGTCTTATCAATCAGTTTGAATTTTCCAGAAGCTTCCATCAAGGCGTTTTCGCAAAGTTCAAAAAAGTCATCAGCCTTAATTCTCGAAGAACAGGAGGCTAGCAAAAGTGTACCACCCTTGCTCACCAATTGTGCACCTAGTTTGGCTAATCGACGGTAACTGTTTTTTGCGCCATCAACTTCACTTTCTTTTTTAGCAAAACTTGGCGGGTCTATGACCACGATGTCAAACTGTTTATTCTCGCGAATCAAATTTTGTAAGCCATCAAATGCGTCTGCTGCAATAGTTAGGTGTTTGCCAGAATGCACATTGAGTACAGCATTCTTCTTGGCCATTTCCAATGCTTGTTTGCTAATGTCAAGGCTAGTTACTTCCCTTGCTCCACCAGCCAATGCATGTACCGAGAAACCACCAGCATAAGCGAATACATCCAAAACTGTTTTGTCTTCAGCTAGGCTACCAACTCGTTTTCTATTAGCCCGATGATCTAAAAAGTATCCGGTCTTGTGGCCCTTAATCACATTGGCTGTAAAAGATAATCCATGCTCTTTGAAAATAACTTCAGGAGCTTTCAGATCACCATGCAAAACTTGACCATCGTGTAGTTTGTGATCAGTTGCCATTTGCTGTAAGGATCGACTAAGGCGTAATACCAATACATCCGACTTTGTAATATTTATAAGCTGAGGTAGAATTTCTTTGAGGTAAGGAAACCAAGCGGCGCTATATAACTTTACGACAAGTACATTGGCATAAACATCTGTAATGAAACCCGGCATGCCATCATTCTCTCCAAATAGTAAGCGATAGCTGTTGGTGTCTGTTTCCAACAATGGCTTCCGTAAGTCGAAGGCAGTTTGGATTTTGGTTTTAAACCAAGCCTCATTAATATTGGCACTTTGATGCACCTGCAAAAGTTTGATTCGGATAGGAGAGTGGGGGTCTAGTAAGCCTACTGCGAGGAATTTATTTTTTTTATTGTCATAAATGATGGCGAGGTCACCTGCTTTTCCTTCAGCACTTTGTTTTTTTATGCTGTCGCTAAATACCCAAGGATGTCCCTTCTTGATCATTCGCTCGGCGGCTGGTTTTAGTTTTATAGCCAATCGTTCGGGCTGTATCTCTGGTAGTGTTAGCATAGTATGCGAAAGTGAATTAGAATTAGAATTAGAAAGTGAAGCTGTCGTGTTTATCTGGCCGCTAGCCGGCAGGATAAGAATGCTCGTTAAATGCGGTAGCTACGATCAAGTGGGCACTGCAACTGAAACTGCCACTGCTATTTTATTGCGAATGTAAGGTTACTGAAATTGCCACTTTTAGGAACAGGGCTCCGAGCTATAGCCCACATGTCCACGTCCTGGCCAGCACTTCCAAACTTTACTAGCCTTGGTCACTTCCCAAGCAGGTCCTTTCTTATTCATCCGAAGAATCAACATACTAGCACCTACCGAATCATCCAAAAGGCCATCCTCTTCGACTGTAACTATAAGCGTATCAAAATTTTCGCCTCCGCTTAAACTTTCTGCAGCGACTACTTTTTTGCGAGATTCCATTTTATCACCAGCAAATTGGAGTGCTACCTGAAATGGAGAGCTTACCCATTCTGTTCCAGCAGCATCCTCAATTTTTTTGTTGATAGAGCTACAGGAAATTACCTGTCCAACTTTTTCCAATTTCTGAGGAGATATATCGGTTTTAGTTGTTGAAGGTGTTTGACTGGATGTACCAGCCTGTGCATTGACGGTGCCCGCGTTTCCACTATCGGCGATTTCGTCGCAGGATAGGATAGAAAAACAAAGGATGCAGAGCCAGAATAGTTTATTTTTCATGATGGTGATTTTTAAGACTTACTTATTTGAAACGGATTGAATTTCGTAGCCATAGCTGAAGATCCAGAGGATCAATGATTTAAGTAAGAGTCATAGGAAATAACTTCAAACAACTTCTTGGTTTACAAATCAAATTTACCCTTTGAATTGGAGAATATAAGCTTTTTTCCTACTTATTTTTAAACGGACAATTGTAAGATTTTGTATAATCTTTAACATGATAATAAAAACGAATTTGTAATAAATAAGCGTTAGACTATAAGTGAAGGGGCAAGATTATTAGGTGTTTTACTATTTTCTAAATTTACTAGGTGGTAGGCCGATAGGGAATTAGCGTGTAAATTTATAAAAATGTCAAAAGGAAAATGCCAAATAATTCCGTCAAACTACTTAAGTTATCGGACGTTTACTAAACTTGTGGAAGTTTAGTAAACGTTTTTACGCTCAAAGTTCCTCCTCTCCTACTCTTGATCCGTACTAAACCGGCAAAGCCACCTGCACCTCTCCCTCATTTACTCGCAAAACGCTACTCACCTTCTTCTGAATTTCAGCAATAAGCAAATCTCTAATTTTCGTTTTCACAAAATGTTTATGAGTGAGAACACCTACGGAGCGAACCTGTATCACTCCTTCAAAAGAGCTAGTTCGTTTTTTATCCGCTTTTGAAAAATCTAGAACTGCTAAATAAGGTAGCAAAGTCACTCCCTCACTTTGACGAACAAAACGAATCAAACTATCTATTGATCCAGCCTTGAAGTCAAAATTCATTTCAGATTTTGAATCTCCTTTTTTCAAGTTA
>CAKZUK010000199.1 GCA_937921775.1 uncultured Saprospiraceae bacterium | reverse complement strand
AAGATGTTCATTTTACTAGAAGTAGATGGATTCTTATTATAAACACCCCAAAACACCCCAAAACATTAACATTTTAACCAACACCTTGGCAAGATATTTGTTTTCATTATTATAAGTGTTTTCCCCCACATCACTATCTTTTCTTTTTCCCATTGAATATATCATTGTGCTTGCAGGAGACGTCCCTGTTGGCAACTAACTTGCTATTGTTTGGTTTACGCAACTAAATGAGAAGCAGTTATTTATTAGCGTTTAAGGCTAAAGATTAAGCGCTATTAATTTTCAAAAATCGTAAGGATTTTCTGAGCTAGATATGGTTTCAGTCGGTCTTGTCGATTCTTGTGAGGAATTTTATTCAATGGAGTTGATTGTTCAACTTCAATAATTCCCCCAAAAACTGTAACAATCATGAAGAACATAACACTAAATTTTTTGGACCAAGATCTTTTCAAAAAGCTTGATGAAGCTGATAAGAATAAGTTATTGGCGGTCGCGATGGTTAGCCCATTGGTATTTTTCTTTATTCTGTTAGATTGGGATATTAGTATTCTGATTTTTATTCTGCTGAGTTTTGCGGCAGCAATGACCGGATTTATTTTTGCAAAAACGAAGTATGGAAAAGCGCTGGTTTCAAAAGAAGAGGAATTGTATTATAAAATGATCGCTGATACTTCAGATGATATTGTTTTTATCCATCGGGTGAAAGACAAAACGAATGTATTTATCACGCCTTCAGTGCAAACTGTTTTGGGATATGCAGCAGATAAAGTGGTCAATCGACAAAGCGCATTTTTGGTACATCCCGAGGATCGAAAGAAGATGACTAAACTTATTGCTTTCAAATCTTTACGTCAGCAAACCGTTTTGAAAACCAATCTCAGGGTTCAAGAAAAAGGTAAAGAATACCGATGGATGGAATTAAGGGTGACGCCAATTATAAGTGACAATGGCGAGATCGAGCATGCGGTGCTGAAGTTTATAGATGTTAGTGAACAAAAAGAACTTGAAAAAGTATCCCGAATGTTTGTGGAGGAGTTGATGCGTAAAGAACCAAATTTGCAGGCTGAGAACCAAGTCTCAGATCAACTAGTGAGTTTGATGACCTCGCATGAATTGAAAGAACCATTGCGAACCATTACGAGTTACATTCAATTTTTTGAGCAACGGTATAGTGATGATTTGGACAAGGAGGGGCAGGAATGTTTGCACTTCGTTCATGATGCTGCTTTACGAATGGAGCAGATGATTAATGATATCACTGATTTTTTCAAAATGGGTGGAGATCAAATGGTTTTGAAAAGAGTTGATACTCAGAAGATGGTGGGAGGTGTAATCCGAATGTTGGGCACAAAGATAAAAGAACAGAAAGCATCTGTTATTGTGGGAATGTTGCCAAAGGTAACTGCTGACCCGAGGCAGTTACAGCATCTTTTTCAAAACCTGCTAGATAATGCCTTAAAATATAGCAAAGGTAAAACAGAAATATGGATTGCTTGTAAAAAGAAAACGAGTCATTGGGAATTTGAAATCCGAGATAATGGCATTGGAATTTCTAAAGAATATCAGGATACAGTGTTTAATATTTTCCGAAGATTACATACCGTTGATCAATATAACGGTACTGGCGTTGGTTTAACTATCTGTCAGAAGGTAATCGATAATCACAATGGGAATTTATGGTTGAGGTCAGATGGGCCGGAGAAAGGCACTAGTTTTTTCTTTACGATTCCTTTTGAACCTTCTGTAAATGTTTTTAAAAAAGAGAAACAAAGAAAGATATACGATAATAATTAACAGCTTTAAATAATGATTTGTTTAATAATCCAATTAACTCAGAATAGCGTTTTTTATTCCTAAGCGATTTTTTAAAAGTTTTATCCCAATACCGATTTTAAAGATCACTTTATGTGAATTCTACCGAGCGCCTTGGCATTTTTTGCTGAGGCGTTTTTTAGATCTACATTGTTTAATATTCTGATTCTATCCAAAAAAGCCAGCAGACCAAGGTTTCCATTTATGAGGAATCAAAGTGTGCGCTTCAGTATTGGTTGTTTTTTTGCGAAAGAAAAGGATACCAAACTGGTAAAGATCAATACTGTGCGATACTCGTTCATTTTGGCGGATCTCATTCCAAGCTTCGGTCATGCCTTCTGACCAGTAGATATCATCAAAGATGAAGATGGTTTCTTCATGTGCTTTGGCAAGGCATTGATTAAAGTAATCGACAGTAGCTTGCTTTTGATGATTGCCATCAAAAAAGACTAAGTCAAGTGTAGGAACTTGGTCGATAGTTGCTTGCAAGGTGTGTTCAAATTGACCTAAAACTAGTTCTATATTATTTAATTCTAGTTTTTGGAAATTTTGTTTGGCAACGGCGGCTACATGGGGATTGCCTTCGAGGGTGTAAACCTTGGAAGAAGAAGGACGGGCGGATGCCAGATAAGTGGTGGCTAAGCCAAGTGAGGTGCCTAGCTCAACTATGGTAGATGGTTTATAATGATTTACAATTTTGAAAAGCAATTCACAAAATTGTTTTCTAGTCAAAGCCGAACTTGCTATATCCTTAATCGGCTTCTCGGCTTTGTTACCTGTAAGTGAACCTGCCCCAAAGTCAGTAATCTGAATCTTGTTGCTGTTCGCTAATAATTGCTTTCTAAGCCGTTCTATCTTCTCAAAAATGTAATATTGCCGTTCGTCTTCAAATAGCTTTTCCACAAAGTCAAATACTAGGGGAGAGTGTACCTGATATCTGGTTTTGGATCGGCAATAGTAACTGAGGGCAGACTTGACTTGATGAAATCGTGACAAATTATTTTTTGGCAAAATTAAGAGGTTTTTTGGCATCTCAAAATTGTTTGGGCTTTTATAAGTTACGTTTCTAATGGCTAGTCGTCTAATAGCTGTGTATGTTGTGAGTAATCGCGTTTTTTCCAGAAGGCAATTTTTAATAATTTAGCGTCGTTATTCATCAAATTATTTGTCCATACCAACTATCAACAATATGAAACGAGCCACCATCATCTGTCTATTTTTCTCCTTTATGACTACTTTGACAGCGCAATCCTACCGAACTTCTGCAGGTTTGAGATTTGATTCTGACAAAGCACTTGGTATCACGATCCAGCAAAAGATTTACGAAAATTATACTTTGGAGGGCTTGGTGCTTACAAATACAAATAATGGTAGCACCTCTACTGCGCTATTTGTAGAACAACATCAAAAATTTCTTTTCAAGAATTTTAATATTTACTTTGGAGTCGGTTTACACAAAACTTGGTTGGACTCCGATAAAGTAGAAACGGAGGAGAAGGGTGGTTCAGGGCCCGCGGGTATCGTAGGAATAGAGGCATCAATGGGCCGTTTTAATTTTTCCTGGGACGTTCAGCCTAAGGCAAATGTTTGGGGAGGAGAGCGTTTCTTTAATATGAATTCTGGTTTTTCCATTCGATATATCATTGTAAAGAAAAAGAAGAAGAAAATTAATTGGAAATTTTGGGAGAAGTGGCAGAAGGATAAAAAAGGGAAGAAGGGAGAAAAGAAGTGGTGGGAGATTAGAGATAAAAATTAATGTAAAAACTTAAAAATATTGGAATCGTCCTCACTAAAAAATAATGCATTCAAATTCTTAACTAGCTTATGTTACAGAGTTATAAGGTGAGTAGAAAAGAGAATGACCGTTTTTTGGAATCTACCGAGTAGAATAAACATCAACAGGCAATTCAGTCAGCTTCTTGTCTCTAAGTTTTAAGCCAAGTCCAATTCCGACTGAAGTTTCCAAGTTAGGTAGAACTTGCAACTCAGGTTTGACCTGTAAACTCAAATCATCGTTGACATTGAAATTCAATAAATGCGCATCCACATAGGAATCTACTCCTGTCAAAATATAAGTAAAGATCAAACCAATATAGGATAATTCTTTCCATTTACGATGTTGGTTTCTCAAACTACGGATAGAGTTTTCATCTAGTAACTCTTGGATGGGTATACAGTCAGGAGCAGGCGTAGCGATTAAAAACTCATCAATGGTGCAAGGATCGTCATCAAGTCGAAATTCTAAGGCTTTCTGAAACCGCCTCTGTTCGGTAGTATTGAAACTGATAAAGTAAACCATTGCGCCAAGACCACCATACACGATTGGGAGCTTCCAGTATTTTTTATTATAGATTTGACCTGTGCCAGGTAGGATGGCAGAGAGTAGGACCGCTTTCTTAGGATTGGGATAATTTTTCTTGAAGTTAAAAAGTTCTTTGATACCTCCTCTATCTTTCCTTTTCTTCTTTTTACCTTTCATGAGGCCTTTTAGCTTCAAGCTATCGGGCACGTTTAAGGTATCTGATAAGCTGATTTGTTTCAAGCTATCAGACTTTCCGCCAAGGCCGAAAGGTTTTTGTGCAGACAGGAGCTGACAACTAAAGCATAAAAAAAGGAAGTAAATTAATCGCATTAAGCTAATGTTTGACCCTATACTTACTAACGGCCTTTTTACAATCTTGTTTTACAAAACTTCATTTTCAAGGAGGTCAAGTAGGCGGTTGAGGTCTTTATCGTTGAGGAATGGGATTACGATTTGACCTTTACCATTAGACTTACGCTTCAATTGAACTTTGGCTTCCAGCATTTGAGAAAGGCCATCTTGAACACGCATGTACTCATCTGGTAGACGACCAGCTGCGTTCTTAGCACTTGATGCTTTTGGACTTGTATAGCTTTTGACCAACTCCTCAGTAGCTCTTACTGAAAGTTTATTATTAACTACTTTATTGAAGAGATCCAGTTGCAACATTATTTCGTTAACACCGGCCAATGCACGTGCATGACCCATTGTTATTGTTTTATCTTTTACTGAATTTTGAATTTCTGGTGGTAACTTTAAAAGACGCAAGTAGTTCGTAACAGAAGTTCTGTTCTTAGCTACACGTTGTGAAAGTTCTTCGTGCGTAAGGGAACATTCGTCGATCAAGCGTTGGTAAGTAAAAGCAACTTCCATTGCGTTCAAGTCAGCTCTCTGGATATTTTCAACCAAAGCCATTTCCAGCATCTCCTGGTCATTGGCGATACGAATATAAGCAGGTACCTCAGTCAATCCGGCAAGCTTTGATGCACGCAAACGTCGCTCTCCACTAATCAACTGATAAGCGTTTTGGCTCAATCTTCTAACTGTAATTGGCTGAATCAAGCCATGTACTTTGATGGACTCAGTAAGCTCATTAAGTTCTGATTCCATGAAGCGCTTACGTGGTTGCCATGGGTTAACTTCCACCATGTTGAGTGCAATCATCGCAACGTTGTTGGTCAACTCTTTTATAACCTCTTCTGTTTCTATAGGTCCCGGATTTGGATTGGCATCCATATTGGAAAGCAAAGCTGCTATGCCTTTACCTAATTCTCTTTTTTTTATTTTCTTCTTGGCCATCTAGCAATTATTTGGTACGTCTGGACTTTTGTTTTCGTTCTGTTTAATTCGACTTTCAAAGTTGAAGTTAGTATTGATTAGCTAACGTTTTTCTTCTTGTCGTCTTTTGGAGACTTTACTAAGCGCAAGCTGTCTTCGTTATTTTGCAAAAACTCTCTGGCGAGGTTTAAGAAGTTGACTGTTCCTGTGCTCGTTGCATCATAAAGGACAACCGGTACGTGCATGTTCGGTGCTTCTGCCAATTTCGAGTTTCTGTGAATGATGGTTTCAAAAACCTGGTCTTTGAAATACTTTCGAACTTCATTCACTACCTCATTTGCTAATCGCAAACGACGATCGTACATAGAAAGTAGAATTCCTTCCACTTCCAATTCCATGTTCAATTGTTTTTTTACTAAACCAATGGTGTTCATTAGTTTGCCCAATCCTTCCAATGCAAAAAACTCACATTGAACTGGAATGATAACGGAGTCAGCTGCCGTTAAGGCATTGACGGTGACCAAGCCAAGAGATGGTAGGCAGTCTATAAAAATATAATCGTAGTCATCTTTGATTGGCTCAATCATGGCTTTCATCACGTTTTCACGAGACCAGCGGTTCACTAATTCTACTTCAGCACCAACCAAGTTGATGTGAGAAGGTAGAAGGAATAAATTTGGAGTTTCAGTTTCGAGAATGGCGTCCTTTGCAGGTACATCATTGATGAGACAATCATAGGTGCTGATTGTTATGTCATCATGTGTAAAGCCTACCCCCGAAGAAGCATTGGCTTGTGGATCTGCGTCTATTAGCAAAACCTTCTTCTCTAATATCCCAAGACAAGCGGCTAAGTTAATTGCCGTTGTTGTTTTTCCAACACCACCTTTTTGATTTGCTAATGCTATTACTTTTCCCATCTTTATTGTTTCTGTTAGGTTAGCGATTTATGTCAATGAATTCTACCTAAGTGCTAACCCTCGGATGAATAAATGTAAGATTTGAATTAAAATGAAAAATACTTTTGAGGCAATTTACATTTTTAGTTTTCTCAATGCGATTCATTTTAATCCCACTACTTACTAATTAAAAACCGATAGACGCTCCTATATCTAATAAATGTAGTTTTTTGCCCTTATCGGAAAAGGCTCGAACTGCTGTTTCTTGATCTATTTTGATTAAATCAAAGGTATCATAATGACAACCTACGATTTGATCACATTCTATAAAATTACTTGCAATGATTGCTTCTTGAATATCCATTGTAAACGTATCTCCAATACATAAAATGGCAAAATCAAGTTTTGGACAAGTCATCGGAATGAGCTTCATGTCCATCGTCAATGCTGTGTCGCCAGAAAAATAGAAACACTTTCCTCCAATTTCTACGACAAAACCTCCGGGATTACCCGCGTAGCTTCCATCAGGAAAAGAACTAGAGTGAATGGCATTAACATATTTGACGGAACCCCAGTCAAATCTCCATTTGCCACCATGATTCATCGGATGCCCCTTAATGTCTTTGGCACCGAACCAACTGACTATTTCATAATTCGAGATAATTGCTGCACCAGTGCGCTTTGCAATTGCCTCCGCATCGTGGATATGATCCTGATGCCCATGTGAAATTAAGATAAAGTCTGCCTTTATTTCCTCAATGTTGATAGTAGATGCAGCCTGGTTTAGACTAATAAACGGGTCGAATAAAAGGGAGATGCCGTTTACTTCCAGCTGAAAAGTGGAATGTCCATAGTATGTCAAAGTCATTGTATGCTTAAATTATTTTGGACCTCAAAGATAGCAGAATTAAAGAAAATTGCCTGATATTTGACTGCTTTTAAACATTCCTTACCAACTTTATTTTCGTTAAGCAGTATAATCTTAAACAATTGCTTCTAGAAAGCATTAAATATACAAGAACTTATTGAGATTGGTTTCTAATTCAAAAGCTGATTTTTTAAAAGGTAAAGATTCTTCTACTCAAGAAAAACACTTTTTTTTAGTATAAAAAAATTATATGATTACGATTATTTCGGGAACGAACAGAAAAAACAGCAAAACTAGAGAAGTGGCCAATCACTATTACGAGGTATTTAAAGAATTGGCTAATGAGGAAGTTAAGCTTCTAGGCTTAGAGGATGTTCCTTTAGATATGTTGAACGCTGAAATGTATAGCGAGGCTGGTCAGTCAGAAGATCTTGCGAAGATTCAAGATGAATATTTATTGCCTGCTGATAAATACTTTATTGTTAGTCCAGAATATAACGGCAGTTTCCCCGGTGTCCTTAAGTTGTTTTTGGATGCAGTGTCGATTCGCCAATACAAAGAGACTTTTAAAGGCAAGAAGGCTGGTTTAGCTGGTGTCGCTTCTGGTCATGCAGGTAACTTACGTGGCATGGATCACTTGATGGGAGTTCTCCATCACGTTGGTACGGATGTAATGCCTAATAAATTGCCGCTCTCGAAAATTGGAAGTTTGACTGCCGATGGAAAAATTGTAGATGAAGGTACTAAGGGCGCGATTCGTGACCATATAGAGGCTTTTTTGGCTTATTAGATTAGTGGGCTTAGTTTCCTGATTGTATCAGGAATGAATCGAGCAGAATCTCTCTAGGGATTTTATTTGATGCTTATGGATCTTTGGTGTTTTAAAACAAATACCCCTGAATGTTGGTTCAGGGGTATTCGTTTTTTACAGCTAGGCTGTTTGTATAAGTTCTTTTTTTGTTACTCTGTCCACTCGGCAACAAAAACGTTAGTGTCACGAGTACCACCATTATTTCTATTAGAAGAGAAGGCTAGCTTCTTTCCGTCTGGAGAAAACATTGGGAAGGCATCGAAAGCGTTGTCGAAGCTTACTTGTCGTAGTCCTGTACCGTCCACGTTGATTTGGAAGATGTTGAACTGACGGCCACTTTCTGAATGATGGTTGGTTGAAAAAACAATGCTCTTGCCAGATGGGTGGAAAAATGGTGCCCAATTAGCTCCACCTAATTTAGTGACTTGTTTCATATTGCTACCATCTACATCGCAAACAAATAATTCCATTGCGGTTGGTTGTACTACATTTTCTTTTAGCAATTCTTTATAGCTTTTGATTTCTTCTGGTGTTGTTGGACGAGAAGCGCGGAATAACAATTGCTTGCTATCAGGTGAGAAAAATGCCCCACCATCATATCCTAATTCATTGGTGACTTGCTGTATATTGCTACCATCAATATCCATGGTATACAATTCTAAATCACCAGATCGGGTAGAGGTAAAGACGATTTTTTTGCCATCTGGGGAAACAGTTGGCTCTGCGTCATATCCTTCTTCGCTTGTGAATTGCTTTAAGATTTTTCCGTTAAGATCAGCCAAATAAATATCGAAGCCTGGGAAGATTCCCCAAACGTATTTTCCGTTTTTAGAACGCGGTGCGGTTGGGCAGGCTGCGTCTTTGTTGTGGGTGGATGCGTAGATAATGGTCTTGTCGCCCGGCATGAAGTAAGAGCAAGTTGTACGTCCTTGACCTGTACTGATCATCGGTGGTTTCTTTTCAGAAGATCCATCTGCATTCATGTAAAAGATTTGATCGCACTTTGCTCCCCATTCGTCGTTGCTTGCTTGAAAAACTAATTTTGAGTTATCGAAACTCCAATAAGCTTCCGCGTTGTCACCACCGAAAGTTAGCTGTGTTAATTTTTTAAAATTCTTTTCACCTTCGTAGATGAGGTCGGTCATCTTTGGACCACCTTCAGCTGCCTGTGCGTGCGGGTTGGAGCCATGGTCGTGGCCTTCTTCACCGTGTTTGTGCTCGCCTTCTGCGTGAGCGTGGCCATCATGTGCAGATGGTGCAGGGTGTTTCGTACCTGAGTCGCTGTTGCAGGACATGAAGAATAGCAAAACGAATGAGCAAGAAATGAGGAAAATACCTTTAGAATTATTCATAATTTTAGATTTTGGGCAAAACTAAAGTATTTTGGGGAAAAATTGGTCATTCTATAGTAAATGTGAAGATGGGGAGACAGAATTTTTTTGATTACTTTTTTTGAAAAGGATTTCTTTTGGTGGGTTTTGAGATGGGGGTGGTTTAATTGTTTGGCTTACTTCTTAGTCTTTTAGTTGAGTTTGGCCTTTGTAGGGTATTAATCTAATTTAGAAATCTTCCTTCTTTGGAGGTGGTCATAGTTCTGAGAACTTTGCATTCATGTTCTGATAATTGCGACCTGTGTGGAGCTTATAGCCATGAGGGCAAGCAATGCCATTGAAATAGGAAGGAATGACAAGGCCTTGGCGCTTGGAATCCCAGTCCTTACTTTCTCCAAACAAAACAATCAACACTAAACTTAATTTCAATGAAAATCCAAATATGGTTTCCTGTAAAAAAAATAATCTTGTCCAAAAAAATCAATTAGAAACGCAGAATTAAGTACCATTATTTTAGCGAAGAATTTAAACAAAAACAATGAAGGTCAATATTAAAAATTGGATACTAATCTTTTTCTCTTGCCTGTTTCTAGCTTGTGGAAATGATGGACCAGACAAATCTCATCTAAAAGTATTCCACTACAATCAACCGAACGCAGTGACTTCGCTCGACCCAGCTTTTGCAAGAAGCCAAAACAATATTTGGGCGATAGACCATCTATACAATGCCTTAGTGCAACTGGATGATACCTTGAATGTTCGACCTTGTCTAGCCAAGACTTGGGACTTGAGTGATGATGGATTAACGTATATTTTTCATTTGAGAGACGATGTGTATTTTCATGATGATGAGGCTTTTCCGGATGGGAAGGGTAGGAAGTTGGTCGCTGAAGATGTAGTCTACAGCTTGAAGCGTATATTGGATAAGAATGTTGGTTCGCCGGGAGGCTGGATTTTTAAGGGGAAGATTGCAGAAGAGATGGCCTTTTCGGCTGCGAACGATAGCACCTTTGTCCTTCGTTTGAAAAGCCCATTTCGACCGATGATGGGGATCTTGACGATGCAATATTGTAGTGTCGTACCAAGAGAGGCGGTTGAGCACTATGGAAAAACTTTCCGGGAGCATCCAGTGGGGACGGGCCCTTTTCAGTTTAAACGTTGGATGGAAAACCAGGCTTTGTTTCTAAAGAAAAATGACAATTATTTTGAAAAGGAAAATGGAACATCTTTGCCAAAAGTGGATGGCATCCGCCTCAGCTTTATCAATGACCGAAAAACAGCGTATCTAGAATTGATGAATGGTAGAATCGACTTCATGTCGGGCCTTGATGCTTCGTTTGTAAATGAATTGTTAACGCCAGATGGCGAATTGCAGTACAACCTCCGTGAGCAGCTACAGTTCCTAAAATCTCCTTATCTTAATATGGAATACCTAGGGATGAATATGGCTTCTGATGATCCTAATAATCCTTTGCGAATTAAGGAAGTTCGACAGGCATTGAATTACGGTATCGACCGTGAACTGATGCTGCGCACCATGCGTAATAATGTGGGTAAAGCTGCGAATTCTGGCTTTACGCCAAGAGGTTTGCCATCCCATGACCCTGAAGTGGTGAAAGGTTATACTTATGATCCCGACAAGGCGAATCAGTTGTTGGCAGATGCCGGTTTCCCAAATGGAGAAGGACTTCCAGAAATCAAGTTGATGACGAATAAAGACTACGAAGATCTGTGCACCTTTTGTGCTCGACAGTGGGAAGATTTGGGGATTACCGTGAAGGTCGATATTTTGGAATCTGGAACTTTGCGTGAAATGATGAGTAAGGGGCAAGCTAACTTTTTCCGTGCTTCTTGGATTGCAGATTATCCTGATCCAGAGACCTTTGTTACCATGTTTTATGGGAAGCATCCTGCGCCACCAAATTATACGCAATTTAAGAATGCTGCATTGGATGAGCTGTATGAAGCAGCTTTGTTAGAGAATGATGATGCGAAACGCAAGGCGATGTATCAAGAGATGGATCGGATATTAATTGAGGAGGCTCCGGTGGTGTTTTTGTTTTATGATGAGACGGCGGTTTTTGCTAGACGATCTGTTGAGGGGCTGAGTAGAAATGCGGTTAATTTGTTGAAAGTTAAGGGTTTGGGGTGGTAGAGATATCTTGTTATTATTTTTTGAGTCTAAAGATCACAGCTCAAAAATATCATTAATAGTGAATACTTAAACAAGTTTAGCAAAAACAACCAAAGCAACAATAAACAAGAAAAGCAATGAATTTAAAATGGCTCCTAGCCATTTTATTAATGTAGATGGTTCTTTTTTTACAAAACTTAAAATCGTCATCAAAATCCCTGTCAAGCAAAATACCAAGGTCGCAGTTATAAGTATCTTTGATGGTTCGGGAAAACCTTCACTTGCTTTTACCATCCTTGGAATTCCTGCAATGTGATAGCTAATTAAGCCAATATTCAGCAAGGAGTTTATGAACGATAATCTTGAATAAGTTTTGTTCTTGTTCTTAACTTCTATTTCATCTAAAATCTCATTCATAATATGCTGTGTTATTATTCTCCAGTTTTTAATCATGCGGTATCACCGAACCATTGACATCTCCAGTTCGAATCCCAATAAAGTTACCCGACTTGGTCCCGTTAATGATATCGGTTAGCTGAACTGAGGAGGCTTCCTCCGTGAGTATTGGATGTTCAGGGTCATCAAATTCATAAGCATCTTGTATGAACTTCCAATGTGGACTATTCACGTAGCTGCTCTCAGTTTGGAGTAAAAGAGCTTTGATTTGCGTAACATCATAAGTACTCCAGTAGCCATCATTATTGGTGTCTCCAGCTAGGATTTGATAAACCGAAAAATTAAGGCCAGTATAATTACCAACGATTAGATATTGAATGAGTACATAATCATAAGGGCTTAGTCCATTGAATATTTCTTGTCCTGTAGTAGGTCGGTGCAAGCTGATTGTTCCAGTAGTGCCTGGAGCTACCATAAACTGATAGACACCTTCTATCCCCGTTAGATAGGTGAAAGTATCAGTGGGAGTGCTAAGCGTTACCACAACATCCTGGATTGGTTCAGAATTTTCAGTATGGATTGCACCAGTGATCATCTGGCAGTAAGCGAGTTGTTGAGAAAAAATAAAGAGGAGCGTGAAAACAATAAGCTGCTTCATGATGTTATTTGAGATTAGTATATTTCAAAGATACAAAATTATATTTCAAAGATACAAAATCAAGACCAACTAGATTATGCTAAAAAAGACTAATTTTGCGGCAACAACGCTAAAATGGAAGAAGTACAATTACAAGATTTAGGAAGTATAGACTATCAGGAAGCTTGGGATTACCAGCAGGGTCTTTTAAATGAGCTAGTAGCTGCTAAGCGGTTGAATCAGAGCAAGATAAAGGAAGGTGGTGAAGCTGAAGCGCAAAAGCATTATTTTCTTTTTTGCGAACACAAACCTGTGTTTACGCTTGGTAAAAGCGGATCTATAGACCATCTTCTTTTAGATGAAAATCAATTAAAAGAGAAGGATATTAGTTTTTACAAGATCAATAGAGGTGGTGATATTACTTTCCACGGACCCGGTCAGATCGTAGGTTATCCAATATTTGATTTGGATTGCTTCTTTACGGATGTGCACAAGTACGTTCGTTACCTAGAGGAGGCTATTATTCGGACGCTGGCAGATTTTGGTTTGGAAGCGTGCAGAGAAGAAGGTTTTACAGGAGTGTGGCTAGCTGAAACACAAGTGCTTCCAAAACGTAAGATATGTGCCATTGGTGTACATCTTAGTCGTTGGGTAACCATGCACGGCTTTGCCCTTAATGTCAACACTGATCTCGCTTATTTTGGACATATTGTCCCTTGTGGAATCAACGATGATAATAAAGCAGTCACAACAATGGCGATCGAACTAGGCAAAACAGTGGATCAACAAGCCGTTAAAGACTCGATAATTCGCCACTTTGCTGAATTATTCGAGTTTAAAGTTATTCCATCAATTACGAAATTCTAATAAAGAAGCTATAAACTAATCTTTATTAAATTTCGTGGTCAATGCTAAAATGAAAATGAAAGCGACCGAAGGAAGCGTTGTTTTTATTTTAACATTGACTATCAATTACGAAATTCTAATAAAGAAGCTATAAAAAGATAATTCATGAAAAAAGACATCCCTCAACTAAAAGTAGAAGACCTAGCAATAGTGGTTGTTCCAAGCGACGAAGACGATGATATTTGGGAAACCCACATCCTAAATCTAAAGGATGAATCCATAACGGGTGTACTCATCCAGTCACGCGGCTACGGCGAAATTGACGGCGAAAAAATAGAAACTTCAACACTTCGACATTTCTTTGAAGAGTTGGGACCTTTAGCTATTGCAAAAATAGAACCCATACAAAAAAAGCTGTTTCAAATCACGAACGAATATTGGGTAAGCTTTCGTTACGATGGATATATGTATGACAAGAAGTATGTTTTTGTAACTGGAAGCATCAACGAAATCAACTTTACTCCAATTCCATTTCTCAATAAGAAAGGGGTGATGATTCGTTAATCATTTACCATAGTTTTTACCACATTTTTAATGAATAAAATTCGCTGAACCGATTTATATGAAGGCCAAGTTAGTAGTAGATTCGAAGACAATAATGACGGAAATGATCATGCCCAATGATACCAATCCACTAGGTAATCTAATGGGAGGCAATCTCCTGCGTTGGATGGATATTGTGGCTGGCATCTGTGCTGGTAAGCATTGTGAATCAGCAGTGGTGACTGTTTCAGTGGATCATGTATCCTTTCAAAAACCGATCATGGTTGGAGACGTCATAACATTGAATGCCTCCGTTACTCGTGCTTTTAATACCTCCGTGGAAGTATACGTTGAGGTTTATGCTTCTGATGGTAAAGGGCATAATACACGTCGATGTAACGATGCTTATTTCGCATTTGTAGCTTTAAGTGATGAACAAAGAAAGCCCATCAAAGTACCTGTGGTTAAGCCACTAAGCAAAGAGGAGCAAAGCTTATTTGATGGAGCTAGTCGCCGTCGTGAAATTCGTCTGATACTTGGCGGTCGCTTAAAGCCAAAGGATGCGATAGAGGTTAAGACTTTTTTGAATGAAGCTTAGTGCAGTGTAAACTAAATTCTGTCCGTTTTGAATGCTTCTTTTGAAATTACTTTTCGTTAGAAATTCTTTAAATAGCTAAGGCTATTCGCGAAATTTATAACTCAATTAATTCCAAAATAACCTATTCAAAATCGGACGAAAC
>CAKZUK010000198.1 GCA_937921775.1 uncultured Saprospiraceae bacterium | reverse complement strand
ACAGCTACAGAAGAACAAACTCGTCAATTCATTGTTCGCATGCAAACCGATTTTGAAGAGAGAGGTCATTGCTATTTCGCAGTTGATCGACTCGATACGAATGAAATGATCGGATTCATCGGATTGATGTATCAAGATTACGAAGTTGACTTTACACCTTGTGTTGATATAGGATGGCGACTCAAAAAAAGTGCCTGGCGACAAGGATTTGCTACGGAAGGAGCTAAAGCCTGTCTTGACTTTGCTTTTCGCAAATTAGATTTGAAATCAGTAGTGGCAGTTGCTACTTGTGTAAATATTCCTTCAGAGGCTGTGATGCAAAAAATCGGGATGCAAAAGGTAAAAGAATTCGTACATCCCAGACTTATTCAGGATGAACGATTGAAAGATTGTGTGCTTTATGAAATAAAGGCGAAGGATTGGGTATAAATACTCCTTAGCTAGCGAAAATCCGCCACGAAATAATTTATCCTGCCATATCAGACAATCCATCCCAAGTATTGACTACTTTTGCTCGAATCATAAATCATTTTAACATAGTGTCAATTGTATTTTACACTTAGGTAAAGTTGTTTTAGAATAAACATTTAAGAATCATGCGATTGAGCAGCATATTACAAAATAAGGATCAGGTACCAGCAAACAATTCTTTTGCAATGGATAAGTCTACTAAAAATCAAGCTGGATTTAGATTAAAAGATCCATTTGGGAATATAATATTTTTGAAAAAGATGCTCGTTGGCTTCTTAGGAATCGCATCTTACCGCCGTTTGAATATTGCTAATAATATGGAAGTTTCCGGAATGGAAAACATAAAAGACTTAGCTAGCAATAACATTCTTTTTGTGGCCAATCACGAAACTTACTTTGCTGACGTAATCGGTATCATACATACTTTTTCTGCTGCGAAATGGAAGTTTAACAACATCAACAATCCTATCTATTTGTTGTGGCCAAAATCCAATTCTTTCTACATTGCAGCAGAAGAAACCATGAAAGACAGTGGTTGGCTCCCTAAGGTTTTCGCTTATGCGGGGGCTGTAACCGTGCGACGCGCATGGAGAAAGAAAGGGGAAGACGTAAAAGGAAACTCAGATATTAAAGCTCCTGCTAAAATCAAAAAAGCATTAAAGGAAGGATGGGTCATTAATTTTCCGCAAGGAACAACAGCTCCCAACGCACCAATCAGGAAAGGCTCTGCCAACCTCATAAAAATTCTAAAACCAACGGTTGTCCCCATCAAAATAACGGGTTTCAGAAAGGCTTTTGGCAAAAAAGGCTTGAGTTTTAAAACAAAAGGTAATAAATTAGGTATTGCATTTGGTGAACCTATCGTTTTTGATGCAGACACCACTGTTGCTGAGATTCAAACCTATTTGGAAAATAATTTATTAGACCATGAAGCTTCTTAAAATTTTCATATTCGTTCTTACAAGTCTAAGCCTTCTCTTGACTTTCAATTCCTGCGACTTTCCCGAACATTATTTCGACTCAAAACCAGAATGTCAAAATAGCATAGACTATTTCCAAACTGCCGATTCTGAAAGTACAGAATATCAGAGCAAAGCTCTAGGCATTCTCCGCAATTCTCAAGGGCAAAATTTTAGATATTTTTTCAAAACATTCCTTGAAGAAGGTCGAGACGTTTATATGCTCACCAATTTTAGAAATAAGGAACATTGCTTTGACATAAAAGTATTGGTTGATAATTGGGATAAGCTCCAAGGTATGCGCCGAAGCAATGGAAAATCTTACCCAAATGAACTCTATGATTTGAAATGGTCGATCATTACTATTGATGGTAGGCAGCAAGTCTTTTATGAGGATATGCATGAAATTATTGATTAGCAATAATTAATCAACAACAATCGGACTAAGCAAATATTTAGTCTAGAGCAGATTAGATTAGATTAGAATTCGGAATCCATCAAAAGAATTAAACCAATCAAAACAAAAAGTCTAGCATCCTGTTTATCTTGTAGACATAAACTAACAAAATAATCATGGACTTATTCAATAGCGATCCAAACCCAAATCTTCTTCCCTACGACGGAACCGTGAAGTATTTTGGCAAAATAATGCCACACGAAAAAGCACTTTTATATTTGGAACGCTTACTTGAAGATATCCCTTGGAAAAATGATGAAGCATTTATTTTTGGTAAACACATCATCACAAAACGCAAAGTCGCGTGGTATGGCGACTCCAACTTCTCTTACACCTATTCCAATTCTACCAAACATGCACTTCCTTGGAACAAAGAACTTCTCGAGTTAAAAAAATTAGCGGAAGCATTGACGGATACTACTTACAATTCCTGCTTGCTCAATCTTTATCACAATGGTGAGGAAGGCATGGCTTACCATAGCGATGATGAAAAAACACTTGGCAAAGATACGAGTATCGCTTCGCTCAGTTTCGGCGCTGAACGACGCTTTTTATTTAAACACAAAACCACGAAAGATAAAGTAAGCTTGGACCTAGAGCATGGAAGTCTTTTACTCATGGCTGGCGTGACACAGACTCATTGGATGCATCGATTGCCACCAACCAAGAGAGTAAACAAGCCAAGGGTCAATCTAACTTTTCGGCAAATTTTACAACAAGGATAAACCAGCATCAACAAGTATGAAATATAGACCTGCTAATAAAGAAGACCTACCATTCATTGTCGCTATGATTGCTCATGACAAATTGGGAATGCTACGCGAAGATTATAAAGATCCATTGCCTGAAAAATATTATCAAGCATTTCAAAATATTGATGCCGATCAAAATCAGGAATTGATTGTCATCGAAAATGATGCTGGCGAAATTATCGGAACTATGCAGTTGAGCTTCATTCAATACCTAACTTACCAAGGAGGTATTCGTGCTCAGATAGAAGCAGTCCGAATTCGGGAGGATCAACGTGGAAAAGGTGTCGGTGAAAATTTATTCTTATGGGCCATTGAACGTGCTAAAGAAAGAGGTGCGCACCTACTGCAATTGACTACTGATAAAAAACGACCGGAGGCTATTCAATTTTATAAAAAACTGGGCTTCAAAGATTCACATGAAGGTATGAAATTGCATTTTACAAAATAATACAAACATGAGTTTCCTAAAAGCAGAATGGAGAAAACTAGCTATCGCCAACT
>CAKZUK010000197.1 GCA_937921775.1 uncultured Saprospiraceae bacterium | reverse complement strand
TACCTCTAATATTAATTTGTCAAATGTGACAAAATAAACTGACTCTAGAGGATTTATTTTTTACAAATATTTGAAAGATTTTAGCACGAAAAAGCGTATTTTTGTAAAGAGTTAATACTCCATTCAATTTAAAATATTCATTATGATTTCATATATGTTATAAAGATTTTTCATTTGGTTTTTTGAGGTTTAAGAGGACAGTCCGAAAGGATTGATCCTCTTTTTTTATTTTCGAAAGATGAATCAATTTTCATAATTAGCTACCATATTGAAACTATTCATCAAGTCAATTAAACTTTTTCTCCTCTCTTTAGTCAAACTCACCAAGCGGCAAAGAATTTGTTATATTCAAAGCAACTTTCCAAAACTAAATTTAGTAGTCCCTACACATCTTTTAGAAAAAATACTTCTTGTAAATAATTGTACTTTCGAAAGTGCAATATTTTCCTTTATTATTTCGATTTTAAAGTAGTGCTTATTTCTCGCTAACACACACACAGACTAAATCTCAATTCAAATGAATAGAAGATCTACCCTAAGCTTATTGCTCGGAAAGCAGAAAAAATCAGAAAAGAAAACAATCCATAAGGCAGCAAGCACCGTTTCTTTTGATCCTTATAACGGACCATGGAATTTTGAACAGGCGGCTCACTTACTACGAAGAACCGTTTTTGGAGCTAGCAAAACACAAATCGAACAAGCGGTAGCTGATGGTTTGCAAACAAGCATCGCCAACCTCTTTCAAAACCTTCCTTTACCAAGCCCTCCAGTTTATTATGACTTTGAAGACGATCCCAATATCGACCTAGGAGAAAGCTGGATTGATGATCAGGAGACTGAAGATGTAGATGGCTTAAGAGGAGCAAGAATAAGATCTATGTACGCCTGGTCCTTCATTCAAATGACAGAAGGTGGTGTAAACATCAGAGAGAAAATGACACTCTTTTGGCACAACCATTTTGTAGTACGTACCCCACTTACAGGAAGGCGAATGTACAAGTATATCAATTTGCTTAGAGCAAACGCTACAGGTAACTTTCGCAGCTTAGTAGAAGGCATTACCATAGACCCTTCTATGTTGGTTTACCTCAATGGTACTCAAAATTCTGACAACGGTCCCAATGAAAATTACTCTAGAGAATTGTTGGAGCTGTTTACAATAGGGAAAGGACCAATCGCTGGCCCAGGTGATTATACCAATTATACGGAAGATGATGTAGTGGCTATAGCTAGAGCCCTAACCGGTTGGCGTGCCTTCAATGCCGCCAATAATAATGATACCTCTGAGTCTGCTTATCAAGCAAACCGACATGATATAGAAGACAAACAATTGTCGAATCGATTTGATAATATAGTCATCACAAACGGAGAGGAAGAAGAATACAAAACGGTCATTGATATCATTTTACAAAAAGATGAAACAGCTCGTTTTATCTGTAGAAAATTATATCGTTGGTTTGTGCATGCTGATATTTCACCAGAGGTAGAAGTAAACGTGATAGAACCAATGGCTCAGATGGTGATTGCCGATAATTATGAAATATCCAATGCATTGATGGCACTTTTGTCTTCTGAATGTTTTTATGATTTTGAACTGAGAGGCTGTATGGTTTCTCATCCACTAGAACATTGGTATAAGCTAATCAATTCATTTGAAATGGCTTTGCCAACAGAAGAAATTCTAAAATATAAAATTGCCAAGCATTTTCACAGCCGACTTCGGACCACCGAAATGGATATTTTTAGGCATCCTAATGTAGCAGGTTGGACTGCTTTTTATCAGGCACCGCAGTTTGATAAACTATGGATTAATGCGGTAAGCCTTCCTGTTCGACAAGGCTTTGCTGATCGATTTATTTCTGGTTACAACAATAATCAGTTTCGCCTTGAAATAGATGTACTAACCTTTACCGCAGCACTTGACAATCCAATCAATGCCGAAGATTTAATCAACGAAATCGCCGCTATTCTATTTGCTCATATATTGACAGAGGAGCAAGTCATTGCACTCAAGGATATTCTAATACCGGGACTACCTGATTATGAATGGACCATTGAATATGGTGATTATATTGGAGGAGATGATAGCTTAGAAGAAGCCGTTGAAAACAAGCTAAAAGCTTTGATTGGTACTATGGTCAACATGCCGGAATTTTACTTGATCTAATTCCAGTTTTCCAGTTAGACAGGTTCCAATTTCAATCCGTTCAGGCTATTCTAAAATAAATCGTTCTATGACAAATAACATTGGATTCTACCACGAGATTTGTCAAAGAACTAAATAAAACATAATGAAAAGAAGATCATTTATAAAAAGAAGTTCCACTGTTGGTGTGCCATTAATGTTAGGAGGCATCAAGGTGTCAGCACTCAATAATCCTTTCTTCAATGTACTAAACACGGGCGATGATAAAGTGCTCGTTCTTATACAATTGAGTGGTGGAAACGATGGGCTCAATATGGTACTTCCAAAAGATCAATATGCGAATCTTGCTCAAGTTCGTTCCAACGTGCTCATCCCAGAAAATGAAATATTAAACCTGACGGACACCGTAGGCTTACATCCAGCAATGGACGATATAAAAAATATGTTTGATGACGGAAAATTGAACATCATTCAAAGTGTAGGTTATCCCAACCAAAACAGATCGCATTTTCGCTCAAGTGATATCTGGCATTCCGCTTCACCTGCTGACGAAGTTTGGAACACTGGTTGGTTGGGTCGTTACTTTGACACCATAGCTCCTGATTACCCCACAGGTTATCCAAATGACTCTTTCCCTGATCCCCTTGCAGTGACTATTGGCTCCACGGTCAATGAAACCTGTCAAGGAACTGGCGGTAATTTTAGTTTAGCCTTAGTTGATCCGGATAATTTAACGGCTTTAGCAACACCAATCAATACAACACAACCAGATTCCTGTTTTGGAGATAAAATGGACTTCTTGGTTACCAGTATTATTCAAACCAATGCTTACAATGAGGTAGTGGAGGCTGCTAGCGCTAATGGTAGCAATATGTCTACAAAATATGCGGATGACAACCAATTAGCAAATAAATTAAAATTAGTAGCTCGCTTAATCTCTGGTGGTTTGGGAACCAAAGTCTATGTCGTTCAACTCGGTGGATTTGATACCCACGGCGATCAGGTAGTAGGTGGAGATACAACAACTGGAGAACATGCAGACTTGCTCAACGAACTATCAGATGCCATTTGTGCATTCCAAGATGATTTGACTTTATTGGGAGTGAATGAGCGAGTAGTTGGAATGACCTATTCTGAATTCGGTCGTCGAATTCGTTCTAATGCAAGTCTTGGTACGGATCACGGAACAGCTGCTCCAATGATGTTGTTTGGAAGCTGTATCAATCCAGGCATTTTTGGGGATAACCCAGAAATATCACCCGACGTAGATGTACAGGAAGGCGTATCCATGCAATTTGATTTCAGATCTATTTATGGTTCTATTTTGATGGATTGGTTTGAATTGGATCAGCAGCTTGTAGAAGATTTATTGTACGAAGACTTCCAGTATATTCCAGTCTTACAATCCTGTACTGCGCCTACCAATACCAATGAAGTTTCACTAAGCGATAGCATTGGTTTAGATGTCTTTCCAAATCCATTTAATGCCTATACGACTATTCAATTCACGGTGCCTGCTGGATTTGCAAAGATTAGTTTGTTTGATGTGATTGGAAATGAATTGCGTGTCTTGTCCAGTGGATTGTTTACTACAGGCACACATACCATACAAATGGAAGCGAATGACTTAGCTCCGGGAACCTACTACTGTCGAATTCAAACGGATCATGGCCAAAAGGTGAAACGTGTGGTTAGAATGAGGTAAAGGGAAAGTCGTTAAGTTAATTGTCTGAATAGTAAGGAGTATTTTTTTTTGACAAAATCTCTAAATAGATCGAGCGTCAGCCAGCTTTCAAAATGTAAAAGTGTCCAGAAAAAAAGCGTAAAAAACTATGGAGATCTACGATCGTAGGCAACTTTTACATTTTACGGTCTTACATTTAAAAACTTGCAGGGCTATATTTAATTCTTCATCCGAATCAAACCCTCTTGCACTACCGAAGCAATCATTTGTCCACTCTCATCAAAAATACTACCTCTAGAAAAACCACGTGATCCCGAAGCACTTGGACTGTCCATCGCATACAGCATCCACTGATCCATTGCAAAAGGACGATGAAACCACAAAGCATGGTCTAGACTAGCAAAGAAAACCTTCGTCGGATCAATCTTATCTTGATGCGGAAAAGAGGCCGTTCCCAATAAATTATAATCAGAGGCATAAGCCAATAGTTGCTGTTGCATTGGTAAGTCGACAACACATTGTTCTTTCGATTTGATC
>CAKZUK010000196.1 GCA_937921775.1 uncultured Saprospiraceae bacterium | reverse complement strand
TGGATGATCAAAGGAATTGAGTATGCAGATAGCTTTGTTTTCAATGCGCACAAATGGATGTTTACTAACTTTGATTGCTCTGCTTATTATGTCAAAGATGCTAGCGCCTTGTTGAGAACTTTTGAAGTATTACCTGAATATTTAAAAACAAAAACACGTGGCTTGGTGAATGACTACCGAGATTGGGGCGTACCCTTGGGTCGACGATTTCGGGCATTAAAGCTTTGGTTTGTGATTCGAAGTTTTGGAATTAAAGGGATGCAGGAACGTTTGCGAAAGCATATTCAATTGAATGATTTTTTCGCAGAAGCAATTCGCAAATCACCTGATTTTGAATTGATTACTGAGCCAATTTTAAACTTCACTTGTTTTCGATATAAACCAGAACAGGTGACTGATGAAGCAACATTGAATGCTTCAAATGCAAAATTATTGGAAGAGATCAATCAGGAAGGCAAGCTATTTTTATCGCATACCAAAGTGAATGGAAAGTATTGTTTGCGAATGGTGATTGGGCAGACTTATGTGGAACAGCGACATGTGGATTTGGCTTTGGAGATTTTGTTTGAGACAAAAAAATAGTATAAATATCAGCTAAGGTGATAAACCAAATAGCCACATAGATTAAAATATGTAGCGGGTAAATAGTTACTATACCTTTCAAAAAATCGACCAGCCCGTCTTAGTAGTCAACATTTCCAATACCTCCATTCCCAAATACGAATTCCCTTTTTCATTCAACCTCGGGCTCCAAACGGCCACTGCATATTTCTTAGGAAGCACAGCCACAATTCCACCACCGACTCCACTCTTACCTGGCAAACCAACTTTAAAACTAAACTCACCAGCCTCATCATAAAAACCACAGGTCGCCATAATCGCATTCACTCGTTTTGCTTGAGAGGAAGACAGAATGGTTTCACCCGTCTCTGGTATTTTCCCATGATTAGTAAACAGTAAAAATGTTTTGGATAATTCCTGACAAGTCATTTCGATGGAACATTGATGAAAGTAAAAATCAAGTACTTCATTTACATCGTTTTTTATATTCTCGAATGACTTCATCAGGTTGGCAAGTGCTCCATTTCTAAAACCCCACTTTGCTTCGGAATGTGCGACTTTGTGATTAAAATCAATTAAGTCGTTGCCAGCAATTTTTCGTACAAACTTTAGAAAGTCTTCTTTAGGGTTTTCTAAATTCGTAATCAAAATATCTGCCATCACTAAAGCCCCTGGATTAATCAAAGGATTGCGTGGAATTCCATTTTCAAATTCTAACTGTTGGAGTGAATTAAATGGATTGCCAGAAGGCTCTACATCTACTCGATTCCAAATACTATCTCCCACCAAAGAAAGTCCAAGTGTCAAACTAAGTACTTTGGAAATGGATTGAATGGAAAACTTTTCTTTGCTATCTCCTAGAGAATAATTACCTCCGTCGATATGACTGAGGTGTACGCCAAATTTGTCGGGGTTGACGTTGGCTAGCTCAGGAATGTAATTAGCGATTTCGCCTAGTCGTTCGTAGACTTTTAGTTCCTGGTTTATTTCGTTTAGGATTTGTTGGTATTGCATGGAAAAATTAGAATTAGAATCGAAATTAGAACATGTCTGGCCGCCAGGCAAGATTAGAATGGCCCGATAATGTGGAGCCCGCGATAGTGGAAATATGCTAATCCCTCCTATTCTTCCCTCTAATTGAAAAGAGCAACAATCTTATCAACGCCTTCCATCCCTTGCGCAATCTCCATCGCCGTTTTTCCATCAGCATTCTTAATCGTCGCATCAGCTCCTTTGTCTAATAGTAATTCTACTGCCTCTTCCAATTTCAACTCTACAGCCATCATCAAAGGTGTTCGGCCATTCTCATCAAGTCCATCAATATCAGCACCTTCTTGCAGGAGGCCATTCAGCCAGTCCATACGTTTATATGTCATTGCCCATTCCAACAAGGTATCGCCGTTGACAGATAAATCAAGGTCAAACTCGTGGCGCGCTAAGACTGGCAATATTGCTACGCTACCTTTTTCAACTGCTTTCAAAATTGGTGGCAAGCCTTCTTTTCCTCCAAAAAGAGGGTCTGCGCCGGCCGTCAATAAAAGGTCAAACATTCGAGGACTTTTGTAAGCCATGAATTGTGGACTCAACAATTGATCTGGATCATTTAAAATAACTGGCGCATCCTGTGCCATCACTTTCAATACATTTTCTACGAAAGGTGCCAGGTCAATACTCACTGCTTTTGCAAAAGGCGTTTGCGCCAAAGCAGGAACTTCAAAAAACGGATCAGCTCCTTTTCCAATGAGAAAGAAAGCTAGCTTGGTGTGCTGTTGCTCAACGGCAATATAAAGTGGTGTTTTCTTGGATTCGGGATCAACCACGTTTAAGTCTTCCGCCTTTTCTGAAAATAATTTTACCGCTTTAGAATCCTTAGTTTGGATGGCTTTTATAATCCCAGCTACATAACCTAGCTTTTCAGTATCGTAAGATTTTTCTAATCCACTAAGTTCAATTGCTGCTTTTTCTACACGTTCTTTCTCCGCTATAACTTTTGCCTCTTCTGCTTTTTCTGCTCGTTCTTCTTTTGCATTAGCCGCTTTTTTCTTCATCTCCTCGTGGCGCTTCTTATCTGCTTCTATTTGTTTTACCCGTACTGGATCTTTGAAATTCTCCATTAGATCGATCAAGGAAGTATAGTTGTTTTTTTGCGCCTCAGCCATGGCACTTATTCCAGCTTTATTTTTCTTATTGCTATCCGCACCTCCTATTAATAGCAGTTTTGTAATTTCCATATTTTCCCAGTACACTGCTTTCCGCAAAGGCAAATCTCCTTCCTTATCTGCAATATTCGGATCCGCTTTTCCTTTTAGCAATAGCTCAACAATTTCCAAATTATTATTTTCAACTGCCATAGGCAAAGCCAGTCGACGAATACCATCTTCCTGATTTGGGTCAAAACCAGCGTACATGATTCGCTCTACCATTTCCGTATCACCTTTATCAACTGCACGGATGAGGTCTGAACTATCAAAGTTCATTCGATCTCGTAGGCCCTGTACTCCTTTTCGGAAAACATCGCCTAACTTTTTTGATTTGTCGTCGTCTTTTTCTGCCATTGCTATTTTTTTTGAGATCGCTTCGCTGTCAGGTCACCGCTTAGAGCGGTTGACAGATCGTGCCACCTTTGGTGTTGCTGAGAGACCGCTTCGCTATCAGACTTTCCTTCTAACGTAAGTCTAACGTGATTCCCTCAATAGGAAAACTAGAATAATGAAACCTGCGATCGCGTAAAAGTCTGACAGCCTAGCGATCTCATCATCTATTCTTCAAATGTAAGGCCTTATCTCTTTTCCTCCAAGTTATTTTGGATCTAAGACGGGAGTATAAAGACAGAGTGTTGAATTTTTCCGTTCTGAGACGTCGCCTTTTCATGGAGATGGGAATCGATCTGGCGCGCAGCCTATGGTATATACATAAGTCGTGACATTAGGGGTGCTGCTCTCAAAAGCAATATTAATGGTGGACCATAAGAGAATTTTGAACCTGTCGGTACCGCTAGGCAGGATAATGAACCGTTGAACCTGTC
>CAKZUK010000195.1 GCA_937921775.1 uncultured Saprospiraceae bacterium | reverse complement strand
TAAGTTGACGGAGATAAAGATTGATGAGCATTTGATTTCTTTTGATGCTAGGACTAAAGTTTTTTAGCTTGCCACAAAAGTAAAGTAATAATTCAACTTCGGTTTGCCGCTTTTGTGAATAGCGAACGAATTTTTTTATGTTTCGCAAAATCTTCCGAACACTTTTTTTGATAAAGTAGTAGCTGGTGGTATTAATTTTTTCGAACTCTTCATCGATCTCTCGTTTTACGGATTCAATGTAAGAGGCCTCGTCACCTGCTTCAAATAGGAGATAGGTTAGCAGCTCTTTGTTTTCCTTCTTGAATTTTGATAAGCGTAAGCAAATTTCAAGCATTTCTTTTGGAGAACGATTGACAAGTTCATCTTTTAATACTTTTACAGTAACAGCTTTCATTCTTAATGTTGACTTTGAGTAATCTAAATAATTTACCCTAAAGGTATTAATTTATTCGCGAAATGGGATTGATGATTTTTAATACTTTTCCTTCAAAATCTGTACTTTTAGTTTTTTAATAGAGGCCTCTAGTCATAAATAATCAGATCAAACTAAGTGGAATTTATTTAAGAATGATCCTAACTGTTGAGAAGGCTGCTGATTTTAGACGAGGATACTTTATGTAAAATCAGCTAAAATCCGGTGAACGGAATATCTTGAAGCACGTACAAATATTTTTTTTAATTTTTAAAACAACACAAACATGAAATATATTATCATCAGCGTATTTGCAATTTTATTAATTGCTGCTTGTAATACACCAACAGGAACTTCCCAAACTGGAACTAAGGATGAATTGCATGGTAAGTGGACGATGACTTCTTACGTGGCCTTTATGCCTGCTATACCTGAGTTGACAACGGGTGACGTTGTATGGGACTTTAACAGCAATAAAAAATCATTAACAGTTACTAAGAAGGATGCTGAAAAACATCGTGTGGCGGGTATGCCTGCTGGGACTTATACTTACTCTGTGAAGGATGGAATTGTATTGATCAATGGAAGTGATTTTGCATATACATTGAAAGATGGGAAGTTGACTTTGAACAGCAACACGGATCCTCGATTGTCCTCGGATGGTCCGGTTATACAATTTGTGGGGATGAGATAATGGTTTTAATTTTTAGTTCAAATGTTAACTGCTTGTTAACGCATCGCAATTAAAAAATTGCATCTTAGCCTTCAAAGGTTTAGTGGACACAACTATTTGATCCGTTCTAAAAGCGCAAGGATATTATTCTTCCAAGCATCAAGATTTTCAGATTTTGCCCAGTGCTCCCGTAATTCAGATTGCTCATGGTCACAAACCTTTTCAGCTGCTTTAGTAGCTTTGATGATTAGTTCATCAGTCAATCCTTTCCGGAGAATGCCAAAACGAATTTCAGGAACGGCACCTTCTTCAAAGCTATGGTACTCATCATCGGGCGTTTTTTCACCAGGCTTTCCTTTAGCAGCAGCGATGATTTCGCAGGCTACAAAAACGGACATGCCTTCGTCGTAATCTACATACTCATCGTTCGTAATAACGGTATCAAAAACGTTTTCGATTATTTTAATGGATTGATTGCTATTGCAAAATTCATCATACCAATCAAATGCGCTATCGTCTTCAAAAACTTGATGTCCCCAGGCGGCCATAATTTTATATTTTCATTAAAAAAGGTGAATAATCTAATTGAAATTTAGATTTATTTGATACTTCTTGCGCAAAAATATCTGTTTTAAATGAAATTATCAAAAAAGTAGGAATACTAATTTACATGACAGAAAGACTGCAGATGTATCAGCTTAACTATCTGTTAACTATGTAATGGTTTATCAATTATTTGGATCTAATAAATTTTCAAAACTTAGTTAAATCGCTAGACCGGGGACTTGAGAGGGATAATTCTGATGTTTTATAAAAAGAAAAACTAAGTTTTATCAATTCCAAAAATGAAAACATCCATGTCAAGATACTTTGTTTCGAAAAGGATCTGCATGCCATTTTTTTTAGCTACGCCTATGGAGTCTGCGTTGTCTTTGTGGATGATTGAGATGAAACGATTTGCTATTTTATGCTGGAAGCCAAAGGTTTTCAATTGAGTGGCCATTTCGGTTCCAAAGCCTTTTCCCCAGTAGGGTGGTTTTAGGGAGTATGCAATTTCCATGTATTCTGTTCCATCAACAATACGAGGTACGATGCCGGCTAAGCCTATGAAATTGCCGCTTTCTTTTTCAATGGTCGCAAGATGTCCGAGGCCGTGTTCTTCATTTCTAATCAACTGGTTATTAATCCAGTCTTTTGCAAAGGTGTTGGTATCGCCATTAGGGTCCATACCTAGAAAGGGAAGGCGATCATTGGCTATGAAAAATTCTTTCCAGCTTTCTAAATCACCTTCAACAAGCTTTCTATAAGTAAGCCTTTTTGATTCCTGATTAAAGTAATCCATTTGTTATTTGTTTTTTACTTTTCATTAAAGGCTTTCTTCAGTCGATCATATCCTTTTAACAAACTCTCTTCTTTAATAACAATGTCAGTCATCGAAACCGCCATGAATTTTAAAATTCGATTGTTGCTTTTTGTAGTGTCATCAAAGTCCATGTTAATCAGGCTGGAGAGTACCATTTTTGTAAATTCATTGTAATCCTTCTGGGAGCCATAGACTAAATTTAATCGTTGAATTTTAGTTAATTCAAGTTCATTGATAATCCCTGTTTGTGTCCCGGTATTATAAGAGCTTAAGAGTAGGTTTTGTGTTCGAATGCCTTGGAAGAAATCTGGTTGACCACTAAATTGTTTTCCGGTTTCAATATAATGCCTAGCGCTATCGCGAAGCATTTTGTGATAATCAAGAACACTTTCTATTTTTGCTTTATTGATACCTAATTCTTGTGCGACTATTTTGACGAATGTCTTTGTATCCTTTGCTCGATCTTGTTGCTCACTCCAATTGGTGACGGCAAAGCCTAAATAAACACCGATCATAACTGGAATGATTTGTAGAAAGAGGTTGAAGATTTGTTTTTTCATAATAATATATTGGTTCAATTTGTCGATTAAAACAACTTTATGGTTTGATTACTAATGTATTGTTTTTATTGGAATTTCTTTTCCTTGAAAGATGAAATTATCACCTTCGAACTTACCTAGCATTGCTTGGGTAATTGGAGCATTTACTGAAATGGCAAAATAGCTTTGTTCACCGACTGGAACTTTTCCAATACCAATTGAAATGAAATAGATGCCCTGCGATGTAGTGACAAGACTACCTATTTCAACTCGATTGTATTCTTTTTCCAAATCAATTTGAGCTAATTGATCATTAAGCTTCATGGCCTCCATCAGACGAACTTCGTTGCGTTCCTGCTCGGCTTGCATCATAGCACGGCCAGTCTCGTATTTATCACCAACGCTACTTTTAGTTTCGTTGTCTCTCGACTCCTTCGCAGAGTTGATGGCACTATTAGCTGTTTCGATTTTGGTATCGAGTATTTGTTGGAGTGCTTGATGGATGGATTTTTTTGTTGGATGCATAGTTGTGTTGTCCGCAAATTTACGTAAGGAAATTGGAAAATAATAATGGAGTGAAATGAAAGGGGGAGAATTTTAAAAACTAGTACTCAAAATCGAAATCCAAGTTCAAGACCAATACTCCTTTCATTGCCAACTATTGTCGGATCTTTTAAATCTGCAATTCGGAAGGTCAGTCGAGGAATAAATTGGCAGGTATTTCCAATGTCAAAGGCATATCCAATGCTTAGTTTTCCGAAAATTCCAACGTCTTTGATTGGTTGAATCGTATTCCGATTAACATAGTAAGAGCTGAGCATAGGGAATAGAGTAGGAGCGAAGTTTTCATGTCCGATAGAACGATCTTGTATTAAAAAGGCAAGTTCAATGGCAAGTGCTATTTCTAGTTGTTTATTTAAAGCTTTAAAGGTATATGGCTGTAAGCCAAAAACGAGATAGCGTGTGTCAATAAAAACGCTTGTTTCATATTCTTCTAGATTGCTGTCATGAAAATAAGCGACACTACCTTTTTGATAGAAAAGATGGGCAGATAGCATAATAGGGCTTAGCTTATTTGGATAAATCCAAAAGTTAAAACCAACATTATAACCAAGAGCCGGAGCGCTTTCAAAAACGGTAAAGTCATATTGAGCTCCACCAATACCGAAAGAACTAATAGTTATTCCCTGAACCAATTCCATCTGCTGCGCATTTGAAGCAACAGGTAAAAGTGTAAAGATGAATGCAAGAATGAATAGTTTTAGTTTTTTCATGTGGAATATTTTGGAACAAGTAAGTGCCAGATTAAATTCGAAAGCCAAGTTCTAGCCCTATACTTTTTTCTTTATTAATTGTTTCTTGAAACTTTAAATTAGCTAGACGAAATACCAATCGGGGAATAAATTCACATTTATTCCCAAGCTTGATATTATAGCCTACATTTAATTTTCCAAGGAATCCAATAGGTCTGTTGAGTCGATATCTAGTTCGGCTAAAATAGTTGTTAATGCCATTTGAAGACTGGACGATGGACCTAGTATATCTCAGTGAATTGTTTTGTATTGCGATCGCGGCCTCGATACCAATTCCGATTTCTAGCGCCTTGTTCTTGTTTTTATAAATATATGGTTGCAAACCCAAAACGATGTAACGAGTATCAAATTTGAGACTTATTTCAGAATTAATAATGTCCTCACCAAGTCTGTAAAATGCAGATCCTTTTTGATGAAAAAGATGTGCAGAAAGTACGACGGAAAAAGGTTCGTGTGGATACATGCAAAAATTAAGACCCATATCGTATCCTAGCACAGGATCACTAATGAAACGCTCAAACCGATCACTGCCTTTACCAAAAAAACTTAAGTTGATACCCTGAACGAACTCAAGCTGCTGTGCTTTCGAGTCACTAAGCGTAAGCATGAATAGGAAAGTGAATGTTAAAATGGATAGGTTTAATTTTTTCATAAAGACACTTTTAAAACAAATTATAGAGGAAATCCTATTGTTTATAAAGTTGCTCCCGTTCTGCGCGATACAGTAAATCAAAATGATGCCATAGAAACTCATTCGTATTGTCAATATTTGTAAAGTTGATATTGGCGTCAAAGACGATTTCATCTGATCCAGAACGCAATTCTATAATTTTAGAATAACTGTTTCCATTATTCCATACAATGCCTGCTGTCAGCATTCTGTTACCAGTTTCGATTTGTTCGTCTACATCGCTTAGGATTCTTGCATACAAGTCTTCGCCGTAGCTCTCACCGAAAGATGTGACTTGTTGAATCGTCATATTGTCTGTGTCAATTCGGTATTCAACCATGCGGCTGTAGAGGAGGGGTGAAGTGTCATGAAGTCTTCGATTTCCATTATCAAACAACAAAATGTTTTCGTTTTTGAGTTTCATGGCGGCATGTTGTCCCCATCCCCAATCAAAGCCAGCGGTATTTTCATCACCCAATTGTATCGCTTCAGTATAAGCCAAGTTTGCATCGTCAATGGCAGTCAACAAAAAATCTGAAGTTTCAATACCATCGCCATCGACACCAGCTTTTCCCCATTCTTTGTGTGGAGCAATTATCCATTGTAGTTCATTCTCATAGCTCACTTTTACGACACCTTGATTTTTTCCGGAAAGGATCAAACTATTATCTGTTGGATCGTGCCAGACGGAGTTCATGTGAAACCAATCAACCGAACTACCACTACTGACGGTTCTAGTTAGGTCAAGAACTTCTCTAAGATCCCATGTTTTTATGATGCTGCCACTATTTCTATCTAGTTCAATGACGTGATCTTCTATTGTAGATAAAGCTTCATTGTTGACAGCCACCAGAAGATTGCCATCTTCTTTTTCGAAGATATCGTGGTGTTGTTTGAATCCTTGAATGTACCAGTCATTGATGTTTCGTCCAAACATATCATCCTCAAAAACATGGTCCTGAAATGCATATAGTACATTTCCGTTTTTGAGTCTAGAAATAGGGTTTACAAAATTTCCTTTATCACTTAAGTTAAAATACCAACGCACCGTACCATTGTCATCGAAGATGAAAGGAAACGTTTCTAAATGAGAATTTTTTCCAGAGGAATAATCGCAAAAAGTCCAAGCTGGTTCGACTAGATTTTTGTTGCAGATATTGATTGTTATCTCAGGAAAGAAAGATGGAATTGGCTGAGTTTGAATGTAAATGGTATCTAGGATTGTGTTTTCAAAATCGTCGGTGATTTGCAGGAATACTTCATTATTGGTATCCGGATATAATCCCAAGATAATGTGCTCGTGTTCTTCTTGCTTTTCAGGAAACTGATGTGATAGTGCTCCTGTTCCATTTATCTGAATACTCAGTTTTGAAGGGTGATTGGTTTGAAATCTAAGAAGAGCAGTCAAGGGAGACTTGGTAGAGGTTTCAATCATAGGCTCCTCAAGTATGGAAAGTTGAATTGCAGTTTTCTCTTTATCCTTTTTACAGGAAAAAACCAGAAGAGGAAAAAGAGCCAGTAGGAAAAGACGCTTTGTCATAGCTAGATGAATTTATTTTACTGAAGAACATTTGCAATTTACAAGTAACAATTTACAAAGTTGAATATGTGAGGCCCTTTTGTTGAAAGTAAGTAAATGCTTAGACAAAATTGTGTTAACAGTCTTTAGAAAGAAGCCTTTCATAAAGTTAGAAGCAAAAGGCACCGGTTAAAATAGGAATACCTCAGAATTCAAGTCTGAGGTATTCCTATTTTAACCAGTAGTAAATGGTGCACTTTATGTTTTATTACAAATCAGTTGAGAAACGACTTATTTGCTATTGATTTGGTGGAAAACATCGTAGATATGTGCGTTTAAGATTGTTTTGCTATCTCGCTTGTCGAAGTAGTCCATTTTCAAGATGCTTCTTCTACCGGTTTTTACGTCGAAGAGGATGGCGTAGTATAGCATGTCAAATTCGGGGGTGACTGCTCCTGGGATAGTGAGTGGCAAAAAGATTGGATAGAGTAGTGATAGAACGGTGTATCTCCATTTATTATTTTTTTCGCGTAGAGAGATAACCCCAGTCCAGAGGAAATAGTCGGAACCATATTTTTCGGCAATCGCGTTGGTGGCATTTTGGTTGTAGGCTGGAGTGAGTGTGAGGTCATAGTGGTCCATTTGCTGACTGAAATAATTATTGATTTCAGAGATGTCATTGAAGGTTTCGATATTGTTGCTAGATAAGGCAGTAACATCAAGAACCTTTGCATTGATTTTGGATATTTTAGATATCTTTTCAATAGACTCACGGAAAGCTACTTGTTTCTCTTCAGAGCGAATGTATTGGATGGCGTCATTTTTACGTGCATCAATAGAAAGGTAAAAAGGATTGACGACCACTACTTTTTTGATGCCTAATTGTTTTCCTTTCTTCTCTTCTTTTTTAAGTTGCTTACGATAGGCTCTGTAGCCAGCACTGCTATCGTAGTAGTCATCTTTTTCTTTTCGTTCTTTTACGATTTCGAGACCTTCTGCAAAGTGGTTTCTAAATTCATTACCTTTTAGTTCGTTGACGAATGCATATTTCCAGTAGTAATTTTTATTGCTTTGTTCTTCAATATTGTCGAGTTTGGTTTTCTTTTTCTCCTCTGTGTTTTCTGCTGTAGTTTGATCAGAAGTTGATTCCGTTTCGATTTCGATTTCAATTTCGATATCTGATCCGGAGTCACTTGAGTTCGAATCGTTTTTAGTCCCCTTGGTGTCTGATGAAACTTCTTCTGTGTTTGCACTAGTGGAGAAATCGCTAAGATCCTCAAAGATGTAAGCGAATTCGGTAAATGCATCTTTTGTAGTCAATTCAAGCTCATTATCTTCCTTCGCTTCCTTATAAAGATTCCAATTGTATTTGGTTGCTAAAATGGTTAATTCTTTTGGACTAAGTTTAGCCATTAGGTTGTAGACCTGGTGTACTTCGCCTTCAGCTTCATCAGCGATATCGATTAATTTATCTCCGGGATCATCGTAGTTTCTGTACTTTGCCTCCATGTACAAAGCTTTTCCGACTATCTTTTTAAGTTCAAAGTTATCGGGATATTCTTTGAGCATTAGGTAGGCGGTATAAATTGCTTCTGGGAAATTTTCAGCGTAGAGGTTCAAAAATGGAATCTGATATCTAGCTTTGGATTGAATATCTCTAAACATTGATTCAGGTAAAATGAAAGCTTTCTTATTGCCAGTTTTTGCATTTCGAACCTGCTCTTTTATTTTTTTCAAACGTTTGGCACTCGAAGGATGTGTTGATAGTTTTTCATCATCATCTTTCTCATCATTCATTGCGGAGATCGGGTTGACATCGTTAAGCCAAAGCTTGCTTGGTAGTTTGAAGTGCTCATCTTCAAGGAAAGGTTTTTCAAAAACGAGATTGTCAAAAGGCAGATATGCGTAGTGCAAAATTTTAAAAGTATTGAGTACCATTTCTGGGTCATATTCGCTTTTAAGGAAAATTTCAAGACCTTCATCATCTGCTTGTTCTTCTAGTTTTCTAGAGTACATACTTTTTTCAAAAACGTTTCTGTCGACAGACATCTGGCCCATATTCTTTTGTTTGCGACCAATACTTCGATCAATTTCTTTTGACTGCTCGAATTTGTTGAGTGCGTGTTGATGTTGAACGTGAATGAGTTCGTGGGCGAGAATGAAAGCTAGTTGAGCTTCGTTTTCTAGGTTTGCAAGTAATCCTAGAGTTACAAAAATAATTCCTTGGTCTGTCGCAAATGCATTGACGGCAGGTGTGTTAAGGATGTAAGCTCTTGGTTTTTTCTTTTTTAGTTTATGGTCACTGAAAGGCAGATTGTCAAGCACTTTGTTGATATACAAGGAGGCCGGATCATTGAAGAGCACGAGTCCGCTTTGGAGGATGTCGTCAATACCGAAGTTAGATTCAAGAATAAAACGTTTTTTATTTTTTTTGTCACGACGTTTCGCTTTTTTACCTTCTAGAGATTTTACCTGATTTTTATATTTGACAGTACTAGGAGTAATAAAGTCTTTTGGGATTTTTCCTTCTGATTTTAATAGCTCTGGAGTTTGTGCTAAGAGGGTGAAACTGCAAAGCAAGAAAAGAGTAGCGTATATATATTTTGAGAATCGCATAATATTTATTTAAGATGACGTTTGTCTTGATAGAATTACTGCACTTTAAAATAAGAGGTATCCCACTCCTATATCTACTCGAAATAGCTCATGGTTCACGACTCTAGAGTTGATGGCTGATTCAAAATTTTCTTGATTTGTAAAAGTAGAACCACCAGAATCTCCCTCAAAGTCATATTCAGCAAGATTAAATGGAATAGCGATTCGAAAGCCTGTTTTTAAAATCAGTTTATCCCAAAAGACCTGATGGTTAGACCAGCCGAGGACAAGAAAATTAATGTTCATTGATTGATCAATATTTATCGGTCTATGTCCAAAGATGGGACCTACTACTTCATCTCTGTAATCAGTTGTCATCTCAGCAATTGAGGCCGAGATAAACGTTCTTTTTACTCCCCAATAAAAACGATTGCCAATGGGAGCTAGGGCACCTTTTTCTTTTTTGAATCTACTGAGAATGATACCAATTGACTTTACATTTACTCTATGGAATAAATCATGTTCATCTTGGCCGTAGCCTCCTGATGCTCCTAGTGGTGTTGTATAAGCTTGTGACAATGCTCCTGTATAGTATTGTCCTACCTTTAAGCTCAAACTTCTGTATCGTCCGACTACATAAGAAAAGTCGCCTTCAAATTCATAATTAAATCCAATGCCTTTTTTCTTTTCACCAAAGTAATCTCTTCCTCTGTTGTTTACAGTAGGTCCTAATATTACTGGTAGACTAGATACAGTGAAGTTTACGGAAGCGCGCTTACCCAAGTATCCTGGTGGTTGAGCCATAAGAATTAGAGGGGCAAGGCTACTCAAGATAAATAGTAGCAGTTTTAGTTTATGCATGAAAGTTGAATTTGATTTTAATCGGTAAAACGATGTATTATTTGATTTTGCCTTTTCGTTTTGTCTGTAGGTAAAGTGCTTCTACCTTGTCTCTAGCCCAAGGTGTTTTTCTCAAAAACTTAAGACTTGATTTGATGGATGGATCAAAATTAAAGCAACGGATATCGATCATAGAGCCTAGTCGGTCCCAGCCATATTCGGCTTCTAGGTATTCTAGAATATCTGCTAGTTTAACACCGTGCAAAGGATTGTTGGGCTGCTGTTTGTTAGTGTCTTCGACTTTCTGATCCATGTGGTAAATTTTAATGATCAAAGATGCGAAATATTTAGAGAAAATAGATGAAAAAAAAGCACTTAGTTCGCGGAAATTGTGATTACAATAGATTGAGATGCATTTTCGATCCCGCATGGCTGACCGAGATGTTTTAACGAACTTTTTTTCATTTACTAAGCTTAGCTATTGATTCAGGAGAAGGGTGAAGTAAAATTAAAAAGGCTCAGTGATTATACCGTGAACTACTTAACTGTTCAGGGAGTCGGTCGCCGGACTTCAGCGGAATTCAACTAAAACACATCAGCCCTTCAAAGCTTGGTTCGCTTAAAGCGAGGAGTCTCTGAATGCTTACAATCATGGATACTCAATCGAAAGGTTTGATTTATTACTGAAAGTAAATTGTTATTACTTCTGAATTTACTCTAGAGACCCGTTTGGTTGAAAAATTACTTATATTTAATTGAGTATTTATTTTTTTACACATTAAATTATCATGATGAATCCAAAATTAACCATGGGACTTCGAATTTTATTCGGAATATTTTTACTTATTTTCGGGATTAATAAATTTGCCGGATTTCTTGAATTTCCTCCTATTCCAGGAGATGGTGGAACTTTAATGGGAATTTATTTTACGTCTGGTTTTATGACAATTATTGGCGTTCTAGAAATTATTTGTGGACTAGCATTGTTGCTTGGAAAATTTGTTCCCTTAGCATTGACAGTGGGAATTGGAATTATGTTTAATGCTACTTTGTTTCATTTGTTGCATGCTCCGGGAGGAGTGGGCGGTGCTATAGTTGGACTTGTATTGGGCTTAGTTCTGGTATTTGCTTACCGAGATCGATTTTCTGATTTACTTAGCGCTTAGGCTTATATCCTTTTGGGAGTCGGAGTTTTTGGAGCTAACTTTTACTCCTTATGGGAATGGCCAGTCGAATCTTTTGTTGATTCGGCTGGCCATTTTGTTTTTATTGGACGACTATTTTTTGGACAATTGTTGTGTTGTTTGTGTTTAGTTTTAGAAGATAGATACCAGAACTTAAATCGATAAGATTGATGTAGTTTTCTGTGGAATTTACGGAAAAGAGCTGACCTACTTTTATTTGTTGGCCGCTTGCATTCCACAGCGTGTATTCAACTGGAAATTGTGGGCTTTCTTCAAAGCTTACTGTTATGCCTGCTGATGTTGGATTGGGTGAAATGGAAACTGCGTTTGTATGCACAAGTTGTCCGACACTTACCATCTCTCCAACAGTATAAGGGCCAAAGTTTTGCTCACAGCCCTCTATATCAATTACAGATAAGGTATAATCTCCAGGTTCTAAGTCAGTAGGGTCTTCTTCTGTAGAGACGACAACTCCATTTAGCATCCAGCTGTATTCAAAAGGGCTGCTTCCCCCATCAATAGTGATCTCAATAGAGCCATTGTTCATCGCTCCAGTCGCATCCTCAATATTGTCAAGCATGAGATCAAATGGACTTGTACCGGGCATATCAAAAATTTGAGTGACTGTACAGCCGCTCGCATCTGTTACAATGAATTCGTTTGGCCCCGCACATATGTCTGCAGGAAGGTCAAAGGTGTATGGTGGATTGCCACCGGTTACAGTGACGATAACTTCGCCATCACAAGCACCAAGGCAGGCAATACTAATAAGGTTATAAGCAACTTCCATCCCAGGAGTTTGAAAAAGTTCAACTGAAAAAGGGGCAGAGTTTCCTGTTGCATCTGTAATAGTTAGTTCGTAAAATCCAGCACAAATAGGAGCGATAAATTGATCAGTGCTTCCAGTCGACCAGAGGTAGGAAAATGGAGGATTACTTCCTGAGGGGTTAACTGTAATAGACCCATCACATGCTCCAGCACAGGAAGAAAGCAAGTATTCAAAGGAAACATCAATGTCAGATCCGCTACAGCCTTGCAAAATCTGGTTGGCTGAGTTACATCCCGCAACATTATCAGCCACCACAGAACCTGCACCGCTGTTTAGCATTAGGCAGATTGGTTCTACTGAACATTCGTTAAGGCTTGTCTCCAAGATGGTTAGGTTTCCTGAAATATTTATTGGATGGTCCAATGCAGAAATATCTGATAGCATAAAATTTTGACTTAAAATCAAATCACCACCAATGACACTAAGTTGCTCTAGGCCATTAAGATTTGTCAATTCAGTGCAAATTCGGATGTCGAGTTTTCCACTAATAGTTTGTAAATTTGCCAGCGCGTTGATGGTAGTGAGATTTTGACAATTGGCAATGTATAAGTCGTCACCTATAGTTGTAATCATACTAGTTCCAGTAAGCGTAATTAAACTGTTGTGATTGTCAATGAATAGGTCGCCATTTATAACGGATACGTTAGGGAAACCTTCTAAATTAGTCAGTGCATTATTTGAATTGATATTGATGCTGTTGCTTACAGAATTTATGTTTTGCAATCCATTAAGCGAGTTTAAATTCGGATTTTGAAAAACCAATATACTACTACCAACAGAATTGAGGAATGACAATCCAGAGATGTCAGTAATGTTGGAAGGAGGTTCAGAAAATAGGGTTCCGATGCGTAGTGTTCCAGGAACATCTGGGCAGTTGCTATAAGTGGCAATGTATTCTTCAACATCTGCTTGAGATTCCAGAATGGCATCCCAGTAAGAAACATTCCCTACGAAGGTAGATCCCGCATAAGTGCAACCCGTTGCGTCAGTAACAGTCACCTCATAGAAGCCAACACAGATGTCAGTGAGGTCTTCAGTGGTTTCTCCAGTGCTCCAATTGTAAGTATATGGAAGTTGGCCACCGACGGGTGTTACGTCTATGCTCCCGTTACATAAGCTACAGAAAGTTTCTGTGAATGTAATGGTGCCGCTAAGTGTGATGTCTTCAGATGGTAAGTTGGAGGGGGAATTAGCTTTGGTTAAATGCAAAAAACTAGTAGAAAGCCAAATAATCATTAAGGCGCATAGCTTGTATGCGAAAGTAAATTTCGTTTCCATGGTGAATTTTTTTTGTTCTTTGTAAAGGTAGGTATTTTTTTTCTCCTAGAGGCCTTAGACTTAGCTGCTTATGCGAAAGGCTTTCAAAATGTTTTGAGCAGGTTTTGGGATTTATTTAGCTTTGTGTTTTTTGGCTAGGTTTAGATAGCGGTTCATTTTTTCTTCATTGCCAAGTTGTTTGTAGATGTTAGCCATTTCTTGGATTTGGGCTAAGCTTAGGGCAGAGGATTCCTTTTCTAGGAGTTCTGCTAGTCTTTGGTTGTTGTGTTTTTGATTGCGGATGATTTCTCGGCAGGAGACGCAATTTTTAGCCTTTGAGTGAATTGTAAATTTTAGATTTTCGTACCAAAATTTTTGTTCTCCTTTAGAAAATACGAACTCTTTTTTACAAGTACTGCATTCTTTAGTGGTGTCGAAATAGGCTAGGGGTGGGTAGTCACTAGTTTCGATAATAGAAGGAATGGATTTGATGGCTTTGCCTGTAAGAAAGCAGTCGTCGCAAGCCCAAAGGAAATCAGCATTGTGGAACATGTTAACGATGTTCTTCTTGATTTCTTTGTAGGTGTTTGGATATTCTTTTTTGTGTATATCCTGTAGCATCGATAGGACAGTATCGAGTTCAGTTTTATATCTGAGCTTGCTACAGCAAGGGCATTTGTAGTTATTTGTTTTTGTGTTCATCCTAGTGTTTGGATTCCATTTAACGCTATGGAATGGCCAATTAATTCTATAGAGATGACATGCGTCTTATCACTCAAATCTACTAAGCTTTCTTGTGCTTGCAGATTCATTGTTTTGCAAAAGATGATGCAATAAATTGTACTGATAATTAAGCATCTATTCATGGCTGGTCTCTAGTACAAGAATTGAATTCGCTGACAAGTATTAGCAGAAACAGTAAAGGTACCAACTTGTAAGTCATTCTCATTTTGATCACGGATACTGTAATCAAACTCTATGGATGATTCTCCACCCAAGTCGTATGCTTCATCTGCGAATGCAGCTGGGTTATCACATTCTGGAATGGAAAACCAATTGATGGCCGCAATTTGTGATTTTTTAAGTTCACCATCAACATAGTATTTTAAAGTAGAAATATTATCTGAAGCCAAGTTGTTAGAGACGGTCATGTCATGGTAAAAGACAAAGCCACCTTCGTAGGTGCAAGAGCCATCGCTTTCATTGGCTTGAGCGTTGAAGTTAAGAGCAGATGGATCAGTACAACCTTTAACTGCTGGATCTTCATCCTTACTGCAGCTTAGGATACTAAGTAGTGCTAGTGCAATAGCTATTGTGGCGATTCTATTAAAAAGCATAAATTTTAAATTAATTGTCGTTTGAAAATCAGATAGTTTGTTGTCAAAAGTAAATCAAAGGTATGAGTAAAATTTGGACTAGTTGTGATCTCTTATCCCTTTTTTGATAAAAAAATATCAAACCTTTTAATTGATTATTTTAATCTTAAGCGTGGTATCCTTTTCTAAATTAAAGCTACAGTCTTCAAAGTCAGGTGCTGAAAAGACAGGTTTGTAATTATTGGAAAAGCAATAAGGTTCTTTGGGTTTACCAAAAAAGTTGGTGTCCATCTTTCCATTTCCATTCAGGTCAATGAAGATAGATATGGCATATGCTTCACCGCTTTGTAGCTCTTTACTAATCGTAGGATTCTCCGAGTCCGCTTTGACTATTTGCGCAAAGTCTGTTTTGTTTTCTTTTGGAAAATCTTGATTGCTACTCAACCAGTAGCCAATGTATATGTCTTTGCCAACATAGTCTTCTTTGAAGTTTTCAAATTCAATGGAGACTGTACTTTTGTTGCTGTTATCTAATCCTAAAAAGGACAGAATTATGAAGATGATGATTGTCATTGTTTATTTTAATTTCT
>CAKZUK010000194.1 GCA_937921775.1 uncultured Saprospiraceae bacterium | reverse complement strand
TGTAAATTGTGTTTTTGCTAGCTAGTTTATCATTTTCTGATGCTTAACCTATTTCAAAACAGCAATTTACTGACTCTCTATAACTTAATGTCACATTATGACATGTTGTAGTTTGTTTATTTGTTTGGGATTCGTAATTACTTTGATCAACATTTAAGCTGTTTCTCAATAACTACAGTGCAAATATAGAAGCAAAAAAAGGTGTTTTTAAGGGTAATAAGTCGTATTTATTTAAATAGTTAGAATACTTACGAACTATGCATTTTACTTAGTTTGCTAAGTATATAAGGAAACATTCCTATTAAAGAACATTACAATGACTATGCCAAGTAGGATGTCACACTTAATTCAATTTTATTATTTTCTCTCAAAAATCATTTTTATTTGCATTAGTTTTTTGCCGCATTTCATCAAAACTACCTAGTATTGACAAATATTTGCTTAAATTGACTTTCAGAATAGCTCAATACCTTTCATATGCCTATAGCAATTTACATAGTTGACGATCATAAAATATTTAGAGATGGTGTTATCTCTCTTATCAACTATGAAGATGATATGCAAGTAATTGGATCTGCAGGATCAATTGAGGAATTTATGGGAGACATTCTAAAATATGATCCCGATATAATACTGATGGATATCTCGTTAAAAGATGGAGAAGGAACTGATGCTTCTTCTTGGCTAAAAGAAAAAAAACCTGATTCAAAAGTATTAATTCTTTCGATGCATCGGGATGAGAAGTATGTCAAAAAAGTAATCGATTCAGGTGCTAATGGCTATCTGTTAAAAGATAGTGGAACCGAAGAGATGATAAAGGCAATTAAGACGGTTCATGATGGCCATCCATTCTATAGTCCTGAAATAATGAACACGATGGTCAAGCAATTGGTTACCGGTAACTCTCCTAAAAAAGAATTAGCAGGTCAAAAATTAACTCGCCGTGAAATAGAAGTACTTAAACTTATTGCAGAAGAACAAAGCAATCAGGAAATCGCTGATCTTTTATTTATAAGTATTAGAACGGTCAATACACATCGTACTAATTTATTAAACAAATTGGAAGTGAAGAATACGGCAGGTTTGGTTAGATATGCTATCAAAAATGGGATTGCAGAATTGTAATATTTAATTAGTCAACCTTAGCACTTTCTTTAGTTCGTTTTTCAGAAGCAGCCATTTTTATAACCTCATTGATCAGTCCCATTCCTTCAGAACTTTCTTTCTTGATATTACCATGGTGCTTAGCACGCTCCTCCCCTCCTTGATCCAACTTACTTAGAAGCTCCGTTGAAATCTCAATATTTCTAAACGCCATTTTTACATCGTGACCTATTGAATTCACATATTGACAGGTTGAGTGAATTTTCTGTTCAAGCTCAATCTCTTTATCTTCTAATAACTTTATCGTTTTTTTCAATTCAAACAATCGAACCACCTGCTTTGACAAACCTTGCAACAACTTATATTGCCTCGCTTCCAGCCTTCTTGGTATTCTATCAATCACACAAATAGTTCCCAAAGCATATCCTTCATTTGTTACAATGGGTACACCAGCATAAAAAACAATCTTTGGATCCCCCGTCACTAAAGGGTTATCTGCAAATCGTTCATCTTTGGTGGCATCTTCAATGACAAAGATTTCATCAGGTGTATTAATTGCGTGTCCGCAAAACGAGATATCTTTTGACGTACAGTTACCCTCCATCCCAATTTTGGCTTTGAACCACTGCTTGTCTGTGTCCAGTAAGGTAATTAGGGAGATAGGTGTATTGCAAATACCAGAAGCTAACTGAACTAAGTTATCAAACTCTGCTTGCTCTAAAAGGTCAGGTAACTCATAGGAATATAAGCTCTCTAACCTTTCTTGTTCATTAGATGGTTTATCCGGAAATTTCATCGACTGTTTCTTATTCTATATTCTTCAAAGTAATTGAAAGCTGACTAGGTATAAATGTAACACAATCCAACCAATTATTCGAGGGGTACTTTTCGTAATTTGAAGAACCATACTTTTACTTATGAGCTAAGTAAATTACTTAGTTCCTAAGGCTTTTGCTATAAAAACTCTAGGCTTAAGAATTCTACGGCGTGTTCTCTCAATTCTTTCAACTGAGTAAATAATCCACTAACAATCAACTGGTTAGGAAGCTCCTTTGTTACTTCTTCTCCAAGATCGATCAAGGTCTGCCCCATTAATTTATTGAATCCCATGTTGAGTACCGTACTCCGCATACTGTGAGCCGAAGCAGCAATATTAGTATAATTCTCTTGGTGTAAAGCATCCTCGATCTCTTGAATTTCCAAAGCTGATTGTTGTATTGTCAGTATTGCAAGTTCAGATAGCAAGTCTTTGTTACCTCTGGTCAATGCAAAAATATATTTCCGATCGAAGTCAGCTTCAGAGGCTAGCTTAGGCTTAATGGCTTTTTCATTTTCATGAAATACGTCTGGAAGATACCGTTTTAATAAATCAAAAAGTTCTTTCTCCTTGATAGGCTTGGTGAGATAATCATTCATTCCATAGCTTATACATTTTTCTCTTTCACCACGAAATGCATGCGCTGTTATAGCGATAATAGGGATAGTACTTTTTAATTCCTGGCGAATAACTTGAGTAGCAGTATAGCCATCCATTTCAGGCATTTGAATATCCATTAAAACTATATCGTAGGTTTTTTCACGAAACATATCTACAGCCACCTGACCATTGACTGCAAAATCAGCTGTAAATCCCCAATTATCAAATTGTAACTCAAATATACGGCGATTGGTTGGATTGTCTTCTGCTACCAAAATAGCCATCTCTTTATTTGGAGTCAATTTGAACAGCTCATCACTAGCTTGCTCCTCAAGCATACCCATTCCATAAGAAATCTCAATCATAAACGAACTCCCCTCCCCAAAAACACTTTCTACTTGAATACTTCCTTTTTGTAACTCTACTAGCTGTTTTGTAATAGTCAGTCCTAATCCCGCACCTCCAAATCTTCGAGTGCTATCTGTTGAGACCTGTCCAAAGCGTTTAAATATTTTATTCAACTTTGCCGAAGGAATTCCGATTCCTGTATCTTGTACCTTAAATAATAGCCTTACACTATCATTTCCCTTCTGTACCATACTAATGTCCAACAATACTTTTCCTTTATCAGTAAATTTAAAAGCATTGCCCAAAAGATTGACTAATATTTGTGTTAGTCGACTAGCATCTCCAACTATCACTTCCGGTATTTCATCAGATACTTTAATATCAAAAGCTATTTTTTTTTCTTCAGCCTTATAACTAAACATATGCACCACAGTATCAATGACATTTCTGGGATTGAAAGGTGTTTTCTCTACTCGCAATACTCCTGCTTCTATTTTTGAAAAGTCAAGAATATCATTTATAATCGTCAATAAATTTTTAGACCCATTATGAATACTACTCGCAAATTCTTTCTGCCGTTCGTTTAAAGGAGTTCGCTCCAACAATTTTGAAAAACTAAGAATCGCATTCAGTGGTGTTCGAATCTCATGACTCACATTCGCGACAAATTGATCTTTTAGCAAGCTGGATTGTTCAGCGATTTCTTTTGCTCTTTTAAGCTGATCATCTATTTTTCTCTTTTCAGAAAAATTCATAACCGCTACTTTTATATTATCAATCTGACCTTTTTCATTATAAATCAAACGGCTGTTGGTCATGATTGGAATAAGCGAACCATCTTTTCGAATAAAAGTACCTTCTAGGTTATTCAGCTTTCCAGTACGAACTAATTCACCAAACAGTTCTTGTAAGTTCTCTGTATTTCTAACTGTAATCTCTTCAAAGTTCATTTTCCCTACGACTTCTTCTCTTTTGTATCCCAACCATTCCAACTCAATATTATTTATATCAAGAATATTCCCTTCAATATCTATAGAGTGAAAACCAATTGGCGTATTTTCATAAAAATCATGCATGAGCGCATAATTTTGCTCCAAAGCAAGTCGACTCTCTTTTTCTTTTATAATAAGTCTATTGCGTTTCCTAGTTATTTTAATAAAAAAATAAAGCGCAATTAAAGTCAATACAGGAAATACAACAGTACAGGTCAGGGCAAGAGCACGCAAGTGGATAGCATAATTATGCCTCGCTTCAATATCCTTAAAAGTATCAAAGACATAAATAGAATAGCTACCTATACCTATAGTCAAAAATACTAACACCAGTAGTGAGACGATCACATACCAATCTTTGAGCTCTAAATTTGAGAATACTTGTTTTTTCATTCATCAATTATTAATCCTACTCAAGATAGCAATTTGATTTGAAATGTGAATCTGAATTACGAACATACTATTAATCTAGTTTTGCCATAAAAGGATCTCAATAAAAAACAAAATTGAAGTATATTTACGGAAAAAATAGCATGCGATTTTCTTTATATTACGTTCTTATCATTTTATCTATTTTTTGCTTTTCGGCTTGCTCCGAGAGCAATCCTAGCTCATTTGAAATTATTCGTAAAGATGGAATGGTCCTCATTCCCAAAGGTTTACTCAATATGGGCGGTGATAATCAGCAAGCGGATGCCAACGAATTGCCAAAACATAAGGTCCAGATCAGCTCATTTTGGATGGATGAAACAGAGGTCACCAATAAACAGTTTGCAACTTTTGTGAATGCCACATCCTATGTCACAGTAGCTGAGCGAGCTATTGACTGGGAAAAAATGAAATTAGATCTTCCTCCAAATACTCCCAAACCTCCTGATAGTTTACTACTAGCTGGTGCACTTGTTTTTCAGGCCACTGAGCAACCAATCCCACTCAATGATCCCGGCAGATGGTGGCAATGGACGATAGGTGCCGATTGGCAACATCCCGAAGGTCCAGAAAGTAATATCAAAAATAAAATGAACCATCCAGTTGTACAAATCGCTTGGGAAGATGCTGCTGCTTACGCAAAATGGGCTAACAAACGATTACCCACAGAAGCAGAATGGGAATGGGCATCTAGAGGAGGAAAGGAAGATGCCATATATCCTTGGGGAAATGAGAACATCAACGATGGTGTAAAGAAAGCCAATTTCTGGCAGGGACTTTTTCCCTATCAAAATAGTGAAACTGATGGTTTTTTCACTACTGCACCGAGTAAGTCATATCCACCCAATACTTACGGATTGTATGATATGGCAGGTAACGTTTGGGAATGGTGTACAGATTGGTTAGATGTTGAGTATTATAAAAAAGCAAGCGCATCAACTGCGAATACGAACGGCCCTACTAAAGGCTACAATCCTTCTATGCCATTTCAACAAGAGAAGGTCATCAGAGGAGGTTCTTTTCTCTGCAACGATGACTATTGCTCAGGATATCGGAATTCGCGACGAATGGGAAGTAGTGTGGACACTGGATTGAATCATACAGGCTTTAGGTGTGTGAAAGATCTTGGGAATGAAAATTAAGCTCAGACTTAATTGTTATAAGTGCATGGACAAAATTGGCTTAAAAAAAGTGTAAATTCGCGTTAAATACGAAAGAAATAAAATGGAAAAAACAAAAGTAGCCATCATCGGTTCTGGTAATATCGGAACCGATTTGATGATCAAGATCATTCGGACTTCCAATGTTTTGGAAATGTCAGTTTTCGTTGGTATCGACCCAGAATCTGATGGATTGGCCAGAGCGAATCGCCTAGGTATAAAAACAAGTCACAAAGGAATTGTTGGTCTAGTTGAAATGCCAGAATGGGAAGATATCAAAATCATATTCGATGCCACATCTGCCAAAGCGCACCATTATAACTACAGCTTCGTTCAAAAATATCCAGACAAGCGGATCATTGATTTGACACCAGCAGCCATTGGCCCTTACTTAGTGCCTACCGTAAATTTTGAGGACAGCATAGATGTCAAAAACGTGAACATGGTGACTTGTGGTGGACAGGCAACAATACCTATGGTAGCTGCTGTTTCAAAAATTGCTAAAGTTCACTATGGTGAAATCGTAGCTTCTATTGCCAGCAAGTCAGCAGGCCCCGGCACTCGCGCTAATATTGATGAATTTACAGAAACGACCTCTCTCGCTATCGAAAAAGTGGGTGGTGCAGACAAAGGAAAAGCCATCATTGTTTTGAATCCTGCAGAACCACCGATGGTGATGCGCGATACTGTTTTCACGCTAAGTGAACAAGGTGACCGTGAAGCCATCAGAGCAAGTATTCACGCTATGGAAAAAGAGGTTCAAAAATATGTACCGGGTTATACGCTTCACCAAGAAGTTCAATTTGATGACATCCCTGAAGACAAACCTGTATTTATTGAAGGACTGGGATGGAGACATGGCTTGAAGACTACGATACTTTTGCAGGTACGTGGAGCAGGACATTACTTGCCAGAGTATGCTGGAAATTTGGACATTATGACTTCTGCTGCATTGATTACTGGAGAAAAACTTGTCAGCTAAACTCAAGCGCTGCGCAAATATGCTTCAATAATTAAAAAGAAAACTGATTGAGTCACACGATCAGAAAATTTGAGCTTGCACTTGAATGTTGAACTTAATACTTTCAATATTCATTTGCACTAAAAGAAATACAATGAATCACAAAATATACATCCAAGACGTAACTCTTCGTGACGGCATGCACGCCATCCGACACCAATATAGCAAAGAACAAATCCAAAGCATCGCCATCGCACTAGACGAAGCGAAAGTTGACGCCATAGAAATCTCTCACGGAGATGGACTGATGGGAGGAAGTTTCAATTACGGATTTGGAGCACACACCGATTGGGACTGGCTCGAAGGTATTAAAGATCGCCTGACACACGCCAAGCTTACCACCCTACTCCTTCCTGGTATTGGCACTATTCACGACCTAAAAAAAGCACGTGACTTGGGTGTTGAATCGGTACGTATTGCAACTCATTGCACCGAAGCAGATATTTCGCAACAGCATATAGAAGCTGCAAAAAAGATGGGAATGGATGTTGGTGGCTTCCTCATGATGGCACACATGAATGAACCAAAGAAACTCGCTGAACAAGCAAAACTAATGGAATCATACGGCGCCGACTGCGTCTACGTAACCGACTCAGCCGGAGCTTTGATGATGGATGGCGTGGCTGATCGAATCAAAGCTTTTAAAGATGTGCTAGACGATAAAACGGAAGTTGGTATTCATTGCCATCATAATCTTTCACTTGGTGTGGCCAACACGATCGTAGCTATGCAACACGGCGCCAATCGACTAGATGCTTCGCTCGCAGGTATGGGGGCAGGTGCCGGTAATTGCCCTCTCGAAGTTTTGATCGCTGTGATGAAAAGAATGGGTGTTGAAAGTAATTCAGATTTATATAAACTGATGGATGCTGCTGATGATTTAATTCGTCCTATTCAAGTCCGACCAGTTCGTGTTGACCGCGAAACTTTATCACTCGGCTATGCTGGTGTTTACTCTAGTTTCCTAATCCACTCAGAAAGAGCA
>CAKZUK010000193.1 GCA_937921775.1 uncultured Saprospiraceae bacterium | reverse complement strand
TCAACATAAGTCAAAATCTTATTCATCAAATGAACCCGATCCTTCCCACGAACATTATGAGGATGATTAGGATAAGGAAAGAAATCAACCAAGATACCTTCCTCCACAAATTTTTGCACCAAAGCATAATTATGCTGCATGACCACTACGTCATCCACTGTTCCGTGAATCAACAATAGATCACCTTCTAGGTTTTTAGCATGGGTCATTAAGCTAGATTTACTGTATCCTTCCGGATTTTCCTTTGGTGTGTCCATATAGCGTTCGCCATACATAATTTCATAAAATTTCCAATCTGTTACCGGACCACCTGCAACACCTACTTGGAAAACACCAGGTTGACGAAGCATCAATGAAGTCGTCATAAAGCCACCATAACTCCAGCCATGTACGGCCATTTTATCAGCATTTACATAAGGTAGTTTCTTTAAGTAATCAACACCGGCTAGCTGGTCTTTCATCTCTACAGTACCACACTGGCGGTGAATAATGTTTTCAAATTCAAAGCCACGGCTTTTCGAACCTCTATTGTCCAATGTAAATATGATGTAACCTTGCTCAGCCATATAATGCATCCAAAGTGGCGCACCACCATTACGACGATTAGTTACCATCTGCGCATGTGGACCACCATAAACATAAACCAGAACCGGATACTTTTTTGTAGCATTAAAGTTGCTTGGTTTGATCATTCTGGCGTGTAGCTCTGTTCCATCATCAGCCTTGACTTGTATAATCTCAGTGCTACCAATTTTGTAAGCTTTCAATGGATCAGTCGAAGCGAGTAAGTTTTTACTAATCTTACCTCTTGATGTGATGATGTCAACAACATAAGGTGTTTTTAAACTAGAATAGCTATCTATTAAAAACATTCCGCTATCACTCAACTGATAGTTGTGCATACCGCTTTTATCAGAAAGTCTTTCTTTTTTGCCGTTGGACAAATTGATAGAATAAGCATAGGCATTGAGGCCACTCTCATCCGTTCCTTTTACAATCAATTTAGTTTTCGATCGGCTTAAACCTAAAATATCTTCGACAACCCAATTGCCTTTGGTTACTTGTTTGATGAGACGACCATCTGTGTTGTACTGGTAAACATGCATGAAGCCATCGCGCTCACTCATCCACATAAACTCATCTTGTTTTCCTGGGATAAACCAAACTGGGTTTTCAGGTTCTACATATTTTGGATGTTCCTCTTCGAAAAGTGTTTTAATTAATTTGCCAGTGTTGGCGTCGTATTTATTCAACCACATGTGGTTTTGTTCGCGATTAACCACTGCAATATAAACATGGGCTTCATCAGGGCTCCATGCCAAATTAGTTAGATACTGATCTTTTGGACCTTCTACATCTAAGAAAATATTTCGGTTAGTAATAGGATTGTAAATACCAACTTTTCCATATTCACTTTTTTGTCCAGCCATAGGATACTTGATAGAAGTCAATTGTCCTGGTGTAACCGTCATGTCAAGTAGTGGGTAGTCAGCAACATCCGTTTCATCTTTTTGGTAGTAAGCCAATAGGTTGTTTTGGCTAGACCAAAAAGTACCTTTTGAAATACCAAATTCATAGCGGGCAATTGCTTGTCCAGTAACGATGTTGGAATCATCGCTTTCGAAAACTGCTTTTTGCTTAGTTGAAGCAGTCGCAATGTACAAGTTGTTGTCGATCGTGTACGCAGCCATTTTAACTAAGGGGTCAAAATCTACATTAGCGGCACCAGCAGGAAATTCTAAGATCGTACTTCCTTTTTGATCAGCTGTGTTGAAACTGTAGTAGGCATTCCCAGATCGGAAGTAAAACTCATTTTTGTTGGTCCAGTTTACTCGAGGGAATTTTTTAAGTGCAAGTCCCAGACTCGCATTTATCGTTTTTAGGTCGGATATGCGTTCAACCGTGTCATCATTAAGGGATACTTTTAGTAGTTCAGAATCATCTTCGGAAACTTTAGAAAGCTCATTGATCTCTCTAATCCATTGAAGATTGTTGATTCTTTCAGGTGCAAGGCTTGATCGTTGTTGCATAACCGCAGCTTCGAGTGTAAGTTCCTTTAAAGAAGCTTTTTCAGCTGATTGAGCTTGGGCAAAAAATGAAGCACCAATAAGGAGCATCAAGAATAAAATCTTTTTCATGCTTGTTTTTATAAGTTTATGAAAGAAGTTTTTGAAAAACTTCAGAAATAATAGCAGCGGGGGCTATGCTACGACATCATGCAAATATAAGGAATTGAAGCTGTGAATAGTTAAAAATCGATCAAAAAGACGGCAGAAGGAAATGGTATGGCGAAAGCTTGTCTTTTTAAGCCAAGGAAAGCTGGGGTGAGGACTAGCTATTGTTTCACCTTGCCTGAAGAAGGCGGTCTTCTCCAAACAAGGTGAAAATTACATTATTCAGAATCATTGAAACCCTCTTCCTCTTTAGGAATTAAGTCATCTGGAAGTTCTTCCAGTTCTAAAATCATGTCTTCTCCTTCATCTGGAGGAGGGGGAGTAAAGTTCTCTTTTTTAACTGATTTAGAAACGACCTTGGATTTTACTTTGGGGCTACCGTTCTTCCTTGGTATAGATGAGCGCTTAGCGTTTGACTTTTTAATGTCGTCGTGTTTTCCGGCAATTGTTTTAGTCGCATGGGGGACGACCATGAGACGTTCTTTGCTAATCAACTGACCAGTGATGGTGCAAATACCATAGGTTTTGTTTTGAATTCGAAGCAAAGCGTTTTTTAAGTTTCGGATAAACAAAGCCTGGCGAGTAGCCATGTTATTGAGCATCTCAATTTCGGTATGGCGACTACTGTCATCGGAATAGTCACCACCTTTTTGATTGCCGCTGCTAGAAGCAGCTTCAGATACTTGGCTTTGTAGGTACTGAAGTTCTTTGTTTGCTTTTTCGAGTTTGTCTTCAATTAGGACTTTAAACTCGTCTAAATCTTTGTCAGAATAGCGGACTAATTTTGACATAGTTGTGTGTGATTTTGGTAAGTGCGAGAGGAGGTAATAATTCTACCGTAAATTAATTATGATCTAGCACTTTTGTTAGGTAAAATTGAGTTTATCGGTTCAAAGAAATCAAAGTGATTTCAAAAAAAAATAATTACAATTCAATCTAAGTGATTGGTCAAAAAACGGACTTAGTTATTAAGTCTATAAAATAAGTATTTGTAGTCCGCCCTTTTGCGACTGGTAGGCAAGCGAGGAACTATGATAATAAAAGAAGTAGTCATCGCTATAAGTGATTATGTATTGAACGTTTACTTAGATATAGTAGTTTTTGTCGTCTTCGATAGGTGAAACCATTGAATCGAAAGACAAGTAAATCTAAACAAAAAAGAGATGATTTTATCCAAGTTTGAGTATAATTTTTTTTACTTATATCTAGTGAAAAATTCTATTGTTTCTAAGTAATTGAAAACCAGTATTTTCAAGCTAAGCTTCTGTCATATTAAATCCGGTTTATTTTTTTTAAGAAAAAATTCGCATTCAGGCAGCACATTTGCTTTCTGTTGGGTCTTAATACCAAACGCGGAAGCTTTATCATTGAAAGTCAATGAATTAGACCAAGCGAATGGAGTATTGCTCACAAACGGCAGAAATTAATACTTTAGATTTTAAATAGGCTATACTTATAGCGCACTGAAATTGAAATTCGCGGTAATACCGCGCAGTACTTATGAAAAAAAGGAATTTATCCATATTACTAATTTGTCTGTTCTTTTTTACCTGCAAAAAGGACAGCGACATATTCATCCCTTATGATGATCCTATTATTGATATAACTTATGTGATAGGATCTGTAGGAGGTGTTGTCATTGACGAACAAGCCAACCCTATCGCCAATGCATCTATAAAGCTATATACTAAAACTAACTCTTCGCAGGATTTGATGACCGATGAAAACGGCATCTTTCTTTTCAGGAACGTTGAAATGAACGCTGAAAGGACTTACTTACAAATTGAAAAGGAGGGCTTTTTTCAAAGCTCTCAAAACTTCACACCCCGCACAAACGGGACTGAATTTCTAAAAATTCAACTCATGTCAGCAACAAGCTCGGGTAGCTACTTAGCAACCGAAGGTGGGCTTGTTGATGTCATGGGAGGAGGCACTATCGAATTGCCAGCTGACGCTGTAATTGATGCCTCCGGAAATGCTTACAACGGAAACGTTCAGATTAGTACAAGGTACTTGAATGGAAGTTCCGCAGAGATTGGAGAACAAATGCCAGGAAGTATGCTGGCCCTAAATACGGATGGTGAAACAAAAATTTTAGCTAGCTATGGCATGATCACTTTTGGTCTTGCTACGGAGAACGGTGAAACTTTGGATTTTGCTCCAAACAAAAAAGCAACGATCCGTATACCTGTTCCAGATAGCTTGCCTAATAATTTACCCAATACCATTTCCCTCTGGTATTTTGATGAAGTAATGGGGTTTTGGATAGAAGAAGGTCAAGGACAGTTGATGGGAGATTATTATGAAGGTAGCCTTAGTAAAGCAGCTTTTTGGAATTGGGGAATACCTTATGATTATGTCAACCTAAAAGCAAATATTTCAATTAGTGATATTAATGTTCCTTTTGAGAATGTGTTTACAAAAATAACTGTCGTTGGATCTGGGGTATGTGCGCTGGGATATACCGATGACGGAGGTGTTATCGATGGAGCTGTAGCAGCAGCTCAGGTTTTGCGTTTGCAGATTTATGACAATTGTTTCAATGAAATTTACAATTCGGAAATTGGACCATATCCAGCCAATGTGAGTCTGGGAGACATTCCAGTTGACTTACCTAATGGTAGCCTAGTGGAATTGACTGGAGCATTGACTTGTGACGGAGCACCTGTAACTAATGGTTATGTGAAATTAGTCAATGGCGAAAATGAACAATTCATATTTGCAGATACGGAAGGGAATTTTTCAAATGCTTTTAATCTCTGCTTGTCAGATGGATTTGATTTGATAGGTGTAGACTTGACTAACGCTCAACAAAGCATTTCTGAATTTTATATTGGAGAAGAAATAGTAGAAGCAACAGTAGTAAATGTTTGTGAATAAAATGAAGTAATTGCTCAGAAAAAGTGTTGACTAGCAAGGAGGTATTTATCTGTTTGAATTGAGATGATTAGTGAATTATTTAATCAATTGCTTGTAAGAGACGAAACAAAATTAGTTTGATTCATACTGTTTTTACAAGTTATCTAAACGGTTGAATAATAGAAGTTTAGTGTGTGTATTAGTAAAAATGTTAGAAATGAAAAGTAAAATAATTTTGTCAAACTACTTTGATGATTTTGATTGATCAATAATATACAAATAACCAAAGAGATTAAATTTATAAATAAATTTTGGGGTTTAAATCAGTTTTTTTTAGTAATTTAAAATGCGATTTAATCGCATTTTAAATGTCAAGTGTACATATAAAATGTAATTGCAATGTATGCCAAGCTAAAACGACAAATTTGACTGAAAGAGAACTCATAGATGGATGTATCAGAGGTGATAGAAAATGTCAAAAGGCATTGTTCGAACGATATGGAGGAGTCATGCTTACAGTTTGTCGAAGATACACACGCCACCATATGGAGGCAGAAGATATTCTTCAGGATTCGTGGGTTAAAGTTTTTAAAAATATTAACCGATTCAAATTTGAAGGTTCGTTCGAAGGATGGATTCGAAGAATTGTTGTTAACACAGCATTAAAAAACTATCAAAAAAGTAGCTTCCAAAAAGAGCAAATAGGATTAGAATCTTATCAAGAAGGAACGATGGAGCCAGTAGCTTTTTCAAAATTACAAGAAGAAGAACTGATGGATATGATCGCTACTTTGCCGGACGGCTATCGGCTTGTTTTTAACCTTTATGTAATAGAAGGTTTTAGCCATAAAGAAATTGCAGAACAATTAGGAATACAAGAAAGTACTTCCCGCTCTCAACTAGTAAAAGCGAGAAGAATGTTGCAAGAGATTATTGCAAAAAGGAATAAAATTTCCGCATGAGTAAAGAAAAAGAAATAGACAAGATCATTAAGGATAAGTTGCAGACGCATGCTTCTCCTATGCCGTCTCACTTGTGGGAAGGGATTGATGCTATTTTGGGCAAAGATAAGGTGGGCGAAACAGATAAGGTGATAAAGGATAAGCTGGAGATGCATGCCTCTCCTTTACCGGCTCATTTATGGGAAGGTATCGACGCGATGCTAGATGAGGATAAAGGAAAAAAACGCGGTTTTATTTGGTGGTGGACTGGTGCCGCTGCATTGCTTTTGCTACTAGGAGCAACTTGGTATTTTACAACGTCCAACCCTGACAATGTCAATCAGCAAACGCATTCAGAGGAGGTTGCTACACAAGAAAAAAGAATAGACTTAAGTTCCAAAACTGAACTCCAAAAAACCAATCTTATTCAAGCAGATGCAGATTTAGCTATGGCTAAAGAAAGCACTGCCTTGAATCAAGAGGAGTCTGAAAAAATATCGTCTCTAAAACAAACTATAGAGGCTAAAAAAATTGCGAAAAAACAAGATGTTCAAACAACCATTGCTGAGCAAAGTGCACCTATAGTCGTAGATAACAGAAGTGAAATCAAAGCTTCTAGAGCTATTGCAAGTACAAGTGCAGACGAACGAAAAAGAATAGAAGCACCAATAGTTGCTGCTACATCTGACCTTCCGGAAAATGCAAATGCTTTTGTTGGCTTACAGTTAGCACCAAAAAGTTTGTTACTAGATCAATCTAATTTAGACCTGAGTAAGTTTATTAATGAAGATCCAGAATGCACTTGTTTAAGCGCTAAAGCTGTAGGTAAAAAAGATCCGAAATGTGCTCGATTTGGTAAATGGTTAAAGTTGTATTTTTATGCAGATGCCTATATTTCACCAGATATTGCATTCCGAACTTTGTCGCCAAAAGATGCAGCTTCTTATGATTATTCTCAAACACGAGATGCGACAGAATCTTCTGGAATATCGTACAGCGCAGGAGCACGTTTTTCAGTAGTCTCGAACTTTGGATGGGCAGCACGAACAGGAATTGTTTATAGCCAAATTAATGAAAAACTTGATTACCAAAGTGAAAATGAAACACGGATTACAATTACGGAAATAAAAGATATTAATGGAGACGTAATTGATCACGATACCTTGACTGAATATGGGGCTAGATATACTACAACTTACAATCATTATCGAATGATTGACATACCGGTTATTATCGGATACGAAATGAATGTGAAGAAAATGGTGTTGACATTAAATTCAGGTGTTTACTTTAATTTGATGAGTCGCCAAAAAGGTAAGTTCTTGTCACCGGATAATAATTTGGTTTCCATTTCATCGGAAGATCCTAATTCGTATCCAGCCTTTAAAAATCACCTGAACCTAAGTATCTACGGAAGTGTAGGTGCGCTATATAATTTGAATGAACACTGGCAAATAATGCTAGAACCGCATGTCAGATATTATGTCGACCCGCTGACAAAGACTGACTATATGGTTGAACAAAAGTACTTTTCAACTGGTTTAATAACCGGACTAAGATATAAGTTTTAGACTCTGCAAGAAGCAGTGCTTGAGTTTAAATAAACAAAGAACTTGCATTCACACCCGAGTGCAATACCCGTATAAACTAGCTTCGTTTTTTTGAAACTCTGTAAGTGCAAACTTACAGAGTTTTTTTGTGGAGCGTGTAAGAGGGGATGGGACACAGATCTAACGGATAGAACTGATTAAGGACGGATTTTTTACGATCGTAAAAGATCTGGTAAGCATTATCGCGAAGCAAAGTGGTTGCTGAGCTGAGGAAAAATAAGAGCCTCACATCCGTTGAATCTGTATCCCATCCTTATCAGGCGAGCCCGCGAGCTACTATGTGTCAAACAAAATACCCTTCAAATCAGCAGGAGAATATTTAATAGATTTCAAAGTTTTATCATCTTCCGTTCGATAAACCAACCAAACATCCCCTTCTTTTTTGACATAAGAATCCGTGTCTTTATTTTCTTTATAATGCTTTTGAGTAGCCTCAGCTTCTTCCAATGATTTACAAGTTTTGCTCATGTTGGAGCGCTGTACTTCATCAAAAAGTGTTCGAAATTTATCACCCAAGCCAAACTCTAAGACTGCACCCGACAAGACATACTGAATGTCACACAAGGCATCTGCAACTTCTACCAAGTCATTATTGTCGATGGCTTCCTGTAATTCTTTCAATTCTTCAGAAATCAATTCCACCCGTAATTTACATCGCTTCTCATCCGGAATAATTGGCTCCGGTTGAATAGGATGTTTGAATGTTCGGTGAAATTCAGCTACCTGATTTAATGCATCTAATTTATCCATATTTCTAGTTTTTGCAAATGTAATTTTTAGACTACTCAATTCCAAAACTCTGGCTGATTATTAAAATTTACCGTTCTTTGGCAAATCTCTTGGCCAATGTTAAAATGAAAGCAAAAGTGACCAAAGGAAACGTTGATTTTATTTTAACATTAGGTTCTACCACGGAATTTGTCAAAGAACCAAATTTACTAGCCAATAATTGAGCATGTTCTATAATAAAGTGTGTCAGTATGTTGATTTCTCTTTAGGGAGTAAGGGGAGGCGTACCCATCTACTGCTCAGGTAGCTTGTAATGACGCATGCTATGAGATAGTATCAATAATTAGCATAAATGTAATTTAAAACCTTTTCCATTTCCTCTTTCAAAGATTTGGTAGAGCAGGTATAGTTGTTGTGCATGAAGCTAAAAATGAGCGTTCGTCCTGATTTGGTTTTGACATAACCACTTAGACAATGCACATGCCGAAGCGATCCCGTTTTTGCAAAAACATAAGGCTGCTCCTTGCCACCATACCAGTTTTCTATAGTCCCACTTTGTCCTCCTGCTGGGAAAATATCGAATAGTTCCGCTTCTGAAAGTTCCTGCTGGAGCATTTCCAAAACCTTGATGACAGTCCGAGGTGTTAATTTATTGTACCTCGACAATCCCGAACCATCTACCCACTTTGGAGGATCGGGGAGTTCACTAAAAAGGTTTTTCATCGACCAGTCAATGGCTTTGTCGACCTGTAGGGTGTCGCATAGCTCATCAGCACACATTAGTAGTAATTGTTCCGCCACTAAGTTGTCGCTGACCCGCATCAATTGCTGGAGCATTTGTTGGATATTCACTCCTGAAGCTACTTTTTCGAAACCACTAATCTCACATTTACCATCGCACAGTTTAATATTTTTTTGTAAGGTATCTTGTAGTAGTTCGATTGTAGTTTGAGAGGTAGAACGAAATGGTCGCACGGTTGTTCTTAACGATCCATTGGCTTTTGAAAATTCAAAAACGTTATCATCCATCTTTCGATAAATATTTGCTCTTCCAGATTTTGAAACCTCTAAGACATTATTTTTAAAATAATCAGGTTTAACAAGCAAAGGAGATTGCCTACTTGTCTTTCTAAATTCAACGATATTTCCATAAATAGGGAAGGCCGATTTTTCTGCTTGAAAACTGTAATGATAATCATCCCATGACCAGCCCGATCCAAAGCGTTTATCCATGTAATTACAATCGCAAAATGTGAGTGGCTTTTTATGCTCCTTCAAAAAATGGAAAGAACTATGGGTGTTTTCTTCGAATTGATTATTGAGAAATCCAGCATTACCAGTACCTCGAAAAATAGTACCTTCTTCGTTGGATTGGTAACGAAGGCCACTAGGTATTTGGTTTAATGTTTTTAGTGCGGTGTAACAAGTCAGTATTTTTGTGTTAGAAGCAGGTGTGAAAGATTTATCTGCATATCGCTCAGTAATCATTTTTTTCTTCTTTGGGTCGTATAATGCAAAACCTGTAAATCCATTGTTGAAAAATTCATTTGTTTCTATAATAGTTTCGAGGTAACTATGCTTTGTAGATAGTTTCTTGCTCGTCTTACAACTAGAGGCGAATATTAGAATTACAACAAACAGAACTATTTTTTTTACAACTTCCATGAACAAGGGTTTTATAAAATATTTATGCGTTTGGTCTAAACAATTCTGAACACTACTTATTCAAATAATTCAAAAGAAGAGTCAGTATATTAGACAGTGATTATGAAACAGCTCGCTCTAAAAAAGTAAGCGTGCCCTTGGAAGCATCCAGCTCTACTTTTATACCTACAGGCAAAGTACATTGATCATCTATATGACCAAACGGAAGTCCATAGTAAACTGGTATTTCTAAGTCAAACAATCTATCTTTTAATGTGTCAATCAAGCTTAATGAATTACTCCCCGCTTTAGCCTCACAACCTGCAAAAACACCCAACACAATGCCTGCCGCTTTCTTCAAACCACCCGACTGTCTGAGTTGCGTAAGCATACGATCTATACTATATGGTTTTTCACCAACATCTTCAATGAAAACTATTTTGTTTTTAACTTTCATTTCAAATTCAGTTCCTGACATAGCAGCCAATAAAGACAGATTGCCTCCCGTTAAACAACCTCTTGCTTTGCCAGCTCGAATCACTTCAGAAGGATAATTAAATCCGCCTCCCTTAATTATTTGACCGTCCTTGCCATCCATCAATACAGATTTCAATTGCTGCTGCGTATAATCGGTAAATACAGAAGTGGCAACTGGTCCATGAAAAACTATAAGCTTACTTTTTTTCTGAATGGCTAGGAGTAAAGCAGTAATGTCGCTATAGCCAATAATTATTTTGGGATTCTTCTTAATTAATTTATAATTGATATGTGGTAGCAAACGAGTACAGCCATAGCCACCGCGTAGACACCAGATTGCATCAACAGATTGATTTGCAAACATACTGTGAAGATCAGCAAGCCGTTCTGAATCAGTAGCTGCGAGATGGCCATGTTTGCCTTGAGCAGCGGCAGTGTAGGTAACGTTAAGCCCAAGAGCTGCCATGTTACTAAGTGCTTGTTCAAATTTTTCAGGACTAACTGAACTACCAGGAGCAATCAAGCCAATGGTGTCTCCGGGTTTAAGTGATTTAGGTTTTTGCATTCCTATTTTTTGTGGTTTGTAAGTTGTGGCAAAACTATTGAAAGGAGTCGCTATGGCCATTCCGACGCTTAGCTGTTGGGTAAGTTTTTTGGTAAATGTTCTCCTATTCATTTGAAAATCATTAAATTTATATACTAGAAATTACTTTTGGTTTTCATGGAGTTCTTAAATAACTTCAATATTGAATTTCTTAACCATTCTTATTAAAGGTCTTTTTCCTGAATGCCGAATTTAAACAACTTCAAAACAAACAACTATGTATAATAGAAGAAATACATTTTTAATATTTTTATTGATCTGCTCTCTTTTTTCCTGTGATACACTCAAAAAATCAAGTAATAAGGATAAAAACACTAAGTCAAAAGGTGAGTCAAGCTGGCAATTTGATAACGGGGATAGCGATTCTGATCAATCCTCCAAAAACGCTTCAGCCTCCGATTCAGATGATGCCACGATCTCAGCTACAGCTATCGAAATGAAAATGCTGGATGAGATTAACAAATTGAGAAAAAATCCCAAAGGTTATATCGATTATATTCAAGATTATTTAGATTATTTTGAAACACAAAACTTCCCGTCTTTAGGGGCAGAAAAAAGAGCCGCTCAGGAATTGATTAGTCAATTGAGGGTAATGAACTCCTTACCAGAATTGACTTATCATGAAGATTTATATAAAGTTGCAGAAAAGCATGGAAAGGAATTGAAAAAAAGAGGAGATATCTTTTTTAAAAACCCACATAAAGGGGATAATGGCTCTAGTCCTGACCAACGAGTAAAGCGTAGAACAGACCTTAAGATTAGTGGAGAGAACTTTGGCTCGGCCCATGAAAGGCCGAGATACCAAGTAATTTCTCTATTGGTGGATGCAGGAGTAGAGGGCAAAGGGCACCGGGTAAATATTCTTGATCCAAGATGGAATGTAGGGGCATTTTACAATATAGGCCAGATAGGTCAGGATCCCGGATGTTGGTTGCAGTTGTTTGGTTATGAAAAAAAGAAATCAGAATCAACGGATTCTTCTTCTCCTTCAAAGGATAAGTTGACTTTAGAGGAAGCCAACAGACTGGTGTCAAAAGCAACTTACATGAAAGCTCCGGAAAGAGCAATGTTAAATGAGATTAACTTACTGCGTTCAAACCCGAGGGCTTACGTTAAGCAAATAGAAGATTATAAGGAAAAAGTGAGAACTGGAGAAGTTTTTCCTTTCGTGCCAGTTGACGAGGAGCTTGAAATTGCGGATGGACTGATAAGAGAACTAAAGAAAATGGGGCCATTGTCTTTATTAAAACCGAATTTGAAGCTTTACAATATTGCTTTATCTCATGGTGAATTTCTAAAACAAAAAGGAAATCCAGACCTGAATCCGAACCCTCACGCAGGGCGAAACGGGAAAGGAGCACATGCGCGTATTGTAGAAGGAACAGGAATGTCTGCTGGGGGTGAAAACTATCAAGGAACTTTTGTCCCAATGCGAGAGACCCTTATAGGTCTACTAGTAGATTCTGGTATACCAGGGTTTGGGCATCGAAAAGCTTTACTCAACCCAATATGGGATCATGGCGTTTGTCGAAACTTTGGACCAGTGAGATCTGCTGCCGGTCCCATTATACCTGACAATTGGCTGCAAAACTTTGCTCAAGAATAACTACCACTAATCGGGTATAATTAACGTTTTTGGCAATTTCAGTGACCAGAGTTGGTTACAAATTAGTTTATCCTACGTCTCAAGTAGGAATTATCCCGAATCTTGGTAATTCAAGTTTCGGGATTTTTACAGTCGATCAGATCAGATTTGCACTCAAATAAAATTAATTTTAGCGAAGGGAACAATGAAATTAATTTTACTGGACAAGGTGCTATCTGTTTTACCTCCCCCCTCTATATAGTTGTTTGAAAGACTGTGAAAGAGAATAAGAATAATTCTTTAGTTTTAGGGCTCTTTTTTTATTTAATGACAGCGTTTTACCCAGAGCGTTACGTTCTAGTAGCATCAAATAAAGGATTAGAATAATTTTGACCAGCCTAAAACCCTAAAATGTTAGAGAATTTGTAGCTTTTTGGGAATTTTATTTAGACGAAAAATGTCATTTTTGCTAAATAAAATAGTAATATTGTATTGTTTTAAATCTTACAATTAAATAAAGAAATTAAATATTGCAATATTTCGTGATATTTTGCTTCTTTTGTCCAAAAGCTACACTTCACCGGTTAAGAGAAGAGTTACATAGACTGCATCAGTTCTAACACCCAGATTGAATTGACATACCATTATGTCGTGCTTTCTACACTTCCTTCATCTTTCCCCGGATTTTACTTTAAAAACATACATACGAGAGAGTTCACAAATAAAATTATAGTGAATTCGCATAGATCATTTATTTGATTTATTCGAGTAAACTAAATTATGAAGTTGTTAATACAACTTCTATAACGGTTTAATCCATTTAAACTTAAACTATGAACGATTTGAATTTTACAATCTACATCCGTGGCTTGTTTTTGCTATTGCTATTAGGCGGTTTGCAACAAGCCCAAGCGCAAGAGATTCACTTCTCGCAATTTCGTAACGCTCCACTCCAATTAAGCCCAGCCATGACAGGTGTTTTTGAAGGAGATATGCGTTTTATGGCAAATTATCGATCTCAATGGCAATCTGTTCCTGTAAACTATCGAACAGTTAATGCTGCTTTTGACACCCGCTTCCTTTCTAATAGTGCTAACACTGGCTTCTGGGCCGGCGGTTTAGTGTTTAATTATGACTGGGCTGGTGATTCAAAATTGAGTACTGCATATCTTGGTTTAAATGGATCTTATACCCACCGGATATTAAAAAATAACTTTCTTACTGCTGGTCTATCTCTAGGTGGCTTTCAGCGCTCCTTCAAACTAGATGACCTAACATGGGATGATCAGTTTGATGGAAAGCAATTTAACGGAAGTTTAGCATCAGGTGAAAACTTTGATAATACAACTAAGTTTTATGGCGATCTTGGAGCTGGCCTAAACTGGCACTATCGTAGAATGGATAGCAGACATTCCCGAACTACCTTTGATATAGGAGTTGGAGCGCTGCATCTAAATGAACCTGAAAAGGCTTTTTATGATAATGACGATAGCAGCCTTCCACGATTGTTTAATATTTATGGTTTAGCAACAATCGACATTCGACCTAAGGTTGACTTGGTTGTATTAGCAACAGGGAAATATCAGAATACGGAGACAGAGCATCTACTAGGTGCTGCTGCTCGCTTGCATCTCAATACACAACCTACTCAGCAATCTGCATTACAGTTAGGTCTTTCTTACCGATTTAATACAACTGGTTTTGGTAATGGAGATGCTATCATTCCAAATGCAGAACTACATTATCGCGATTGGTTGTTTGGCCTTAGTTATGATATAAATATATCTGGATTTAAGGATTATCCAAACAGAGATGCAACACGAGGTCGAGGAGGACCAGAACTGTCACTGATATATATTTTGAAAAATGTTGATGACGAAAACTATTGTCCAAACTGCCCACCTACTTTTTAGTAGTAGCAATAGTTAAGACAAATATTTATTTAGAGTCAAAGAAGAATAACCATGAAAAAAATAATACTCTTAATATTAGCGATTGCTTGCTTTTCCAACATTGCGTTTACGCAGTCGCAAAGGGCTTATAAAAAGAAGGCTGATGAAGCATTGGCCGCTAAAAACTATTCTGCTGCTTTTGCCCAATATCACTTCTTAGTGAATGATGCAGGTCGTAGTAACGTCGAAAACAATTTTGGAGCGGCAGAGTCAGCTCGTCAGGCTAAAGTATATTATTTAGCTGAATCGTATTACCTTAAGGTAGTAGCCGATGAAGATGGTACTAAAGCACACCCACTCACCGAATTTTGGTTGGCTGATGTACTAAAACGGCAAGGTAGGTATCTAGAAGCAAGAAACCGCTTTCAGGCTTTCTTAGATAATGGTGGATCAGCTAACGCTGATTATGCAGAAAAAGCAAGAAAGGAAATGAATGATTGCGATTTCGCAATGAATGAAAAGCCTTTATTTGATGAAGAGAAAATTGAACACTTGGATGCTTCTGTAAATTCAGTTGTATTAGACTTTGCACCAGTTAAAGTAAACGATGTGCTTTATTACTCAAGCATGCGCGAAGGTTATGAATACACTAAGACTACTGAAGGTGGAAGCCCTTGGATACAACAAGTAGATGACTGGAGAGGTAAAGGGGCTAAGTCAGGTTTGACACAGATCTATACAAAAAATGAGGAATCTGGCAAGGTTGAATTATTCAATCAGTTCAATGAAGGTGACCTCCATACCGCTCATGTTGCTTTCGCAAAAAATAACTCACGCATTTATTATACACTCTGTGAAAACGTAAATGCTGCAGATATTAACTGTAAAATTTACTACCGTAATCTGGAAGGTGAAAACAAATGGGGTAATAAAATCGATGCTGGTGTTAACTTAAAAGACTGTACAACCACTCAACCAAATATCGCTAGAGTGGGAGACAAAGATGTTTTATTCTTCACAAGCGATAGAGCTGGAACTAAAGGTGGTCTTGATATCTGGTACAGCTTTATTGAAGATGACGCTTGTTTAGCTCCTGTAAACCTTTCTGAAGGTTTTGGAGGCAACGAGCTGAACACTTCTAAAGATGACATGAGCCCATTCTGGGATGATAAAACTCAAACCTTATATTTTAGTTCAGAAGGGCATACCAATATGGGAAGCCACGATATCTACAAAGTAAAATTTAATGAAGGAAGCTGCGGCAAAATTGAACATTTAGGCGCACCGATCAATAGTAGCTATGACGATACCTATTACACTTTGAGTGATGATAGAAAGAATGCTTACTTTACTTCTAATCGTCCAGGTGGACTTTGTGGATCTTATTCTGATGATTCACTGTGTATCTGTTATGATATATATAAGGTAGCCACTCCAAAAATAAAACTAGAAGTATATACTTTCAATGCAATTACCAAAGAACCAATTTTTGGTGCAAACGTAAATTTAGCCAACCTAACCAATTTGGTAGAAGATGATAAAACGGATGACGGGGGCCACTTTTATGAATGGTATGATTCACCACTTGGATTTGATTTTGAATATGGTGTATTAGGAACCAAACCACAATATAAAGCGGATATAGGTGACTTCTCCACGGCCTTTGACGTTCGAAAAGACACGACAATCCGAGTTGACTTATTCTTAATGCCTTCTGTTGATCTAACTACTTTTGTATATGACAAAATAACAGGTTTGCCACTTCCAGGTGCTACCGTAGAATTGCATGAGGTTGAAAATAAAAAACCAATTACTCAAACTAATTTACACCCGACGGTAGAAGAAGGAAGCGACAAAAGTGATTACTTTGATAATTTGGTTTTTGAGAAAACTTATATGGTTGTTGGAGACAAATTATACTATACTTCTGATACTTCTTATATAACCGTTCAAGGAAATGACCTTTCAACAATAGGGATGTCTACCCCTACAAGCTTGAAAGCTGAATTGAGATTATGTAAAGACCTCGAGTTTTCACCAGTTTCTATTTACTTTGACAATGACTTTCCTAATCCGGATTGTATGGATACCACTACTGTCTTAACCTATTCTCAAACCTATTACGACTATCTCAAACGAAGAGATTTTTATGTTGGAAAATTTAATCAATATAGTGGAGGATATAATGAGATGAATGGCTTCTTTGATAATGATGTCGTCGGAGGATTTGAAAACTTGGAACGCTTTGCAGAGGATTTATACGATTATTTCAAAAGTTTAGATGATTATAATGCTACTGCAACCATCACGATTAAAGGACATGCAAGTCTTCGCTCAAATCCTAGTTATAACTTGGCTCTTACAAAGCGTCGAGTTAGTTCACTCAAAAATTATTTGAACAATTGGAGTAAGGGCGAAAAGTCACTTAAACAATACTCTATTAAAATGGCAATCATAGGAGCAGGTTTTGGTGATACCGAAGCATGTATAGGTTGTTATGAAAAACCTGCCATCCGAGATGTAAAGGCAAGTCGCGATAGAAGAGTGGACATAATTAGAGTGCAAGTACAAAGTTTATGTGGGGATAAGGAAAATACAAAACCTGGTCCTGGTAAAACTTACTAAAATCAAATTTGAAAGAAAATAACCGAAAGATTACATCTTCTTTTCTAATAGCGAACATGATGAATATAAAAAATATATACCAACTAATAACGCTTACAATAGCATGCTTTTTTATGCTAGGTCAGCTACCACTCCATGCGTCAAACGATTTGACCTTGAGTGTCTCTCTCTCGTCTAGCTTTGCTACCTGTGACGTGAGTAATGATGCATCAGTTACCGCATCTACTTCTGGAGGCAACCCACCATACTCCTACGAATGGAGTGTACCCAACGGTGGTTCTGATCCATGGAAGTTAGAAGGCGTCGGTGCAGGGTTTTATACTGTAACAGTTACGGATGACGATGGTCAGACAACAACTGCGACAGAAGAAGTTGAACTATCTCCAGAAGGTATCTGGGTCATGCTCTCTGTTGAAGCAGAAGTTTCCTGTGCAGGAGGTGATAACGGAGTAGTGCACGCTGGTCCCATGACTGGTGTCGAACCTTACTCTTATGAATGGAGTGATGGTCAAACTACTCAGGACGCATACGGCCTTCCTGCTGGCAACATCTGTGTTACCGTCACAGATGCGAATGGTTGTTCTGGTGTAGAATGTATCGATGTTGAAAATGGAGATAGCGATTTATCTGTCTCACTTTCTTCTTCTTTTGCTACTTGTGATGTAAGCACAGATGCTTCCGTTACTGCATCTACTTCTGGTGGGAACTCACCTTATACTTACGAATGGAGTGTACCCAATGGTGGATCTGATCCATGGAAATTAGAAGGAGTAGGAGCTGGTACTTATTCTGTAACAGTTACAGATTCAGATGGATGTTCTGTCGTCGCAACAGAGGAAGTTGAACTCTCCCCTGAAGGAATTTGGATCATGGTAAACATCGAGCAAAATATTTCTTGCTTTGGAGGCAGCGATGCTGTTGTTCATGCTGGAGCAATGACTGGTGAAGCGCCTTACACATATGAATGGAGTAATGGAGAAACAGGTGAAGATGCATTCAACGTTTCTGCAGGCAATATCTGCGTTACCGTTACCGATTCAAATGGATGTTCGGGTGTTGAATGTATTGATGTAGATGAGCCAGATGGAATGGATATAGAAATTTCAAGTAATGATGCAGCTTGCGGATCTAGTAATGGCTCAGCTTCTGTAGAAGTAACCGGAGGTGCTTCTCCGTATGAATATATATGGAGTAATGGAGGAACATCGAATGAAATTGATAATATTTCAGGAGGTACTTATTCTGTTACTGTAACAGATGCGAATGATTGTACTCTCGTTCAAAGTGTAGATGTAGGAGATAGCAATGCACTTTCTATCTCAGTAACTTCAACCGCAGCTTTGTGTGGAGATGATAATGGAACAGCTACTGCTGACGCTTCTGGCGGAAGTGGGAATTATTCCTATGACTGGGGTTTTGCAACAGGAAGTACGATTTCAAACTTATCTGGTGGAACTTATATAGTAACAGTGACTGACAATGTTAGTGCTTGTACTGGAACTGCAAGTATCGAGGTAGAAGAAAGTTCTAGTATTAATTTAGCAATTAATTCAAATATGGCAACTTGTGATGCAAACGATGGCTCAGCAACAGTTACTGCCTCAGGTGGACTCACTCCTTATTCTTATGCATGGAGTAGTGGAGGAACCGAGTCAACTGAACTTGATCTTGGACCAGGTAGTTATACGGTTACGGTTACGGATGACGCTGGCTGTACAGCAGAAACTGCTGTTAATGTAGCGATTCAATTGGATTGCTGTGATGACCCAACAATTGTAAGTGTCGTTATTTTCGAAACACCTTGTGGTGTTGAGGAAGGTAGTGTAACCATTTCAATTGCTGAAAACCCAGCAGATTATAATATCGTCTGGTCTACACCAGCAGGTGTCGGCTTGTCTGCATCTAATCTTGCTGCAGGAACTTATTCAGTAGTAATTACTGATGCTAGTGATGCTGACTGCAACAACACTTTGACTTTTACTATTGATACAGAT
>CAKZUK010000192.1 GCA_937921775.1 uncultured Saprospiraceae bacterium | reverse complement strand
CTATTTTCAGTCATTGAATCAACATCTGTTGTTTTATCATTTGGATTTTTCTCTGAACCGCAGGCGATAAAGGAGAATAGTAATAAAACAAAAAAACTGTTTTGCAAAAAAGAGTTGTAGTTGAAGTTTTTCATTTGTTATGATATTTAAAGAATTAGCTATTAAGTAGTTTGATGGAATTATTTTGTTCCCTCACTTAGTCTATAACTATGAATGTAGTGGCTTTATGATTGCTTAGCCTATTTTTTTTAAAAACTATCTTAGTACTTATAGCTCCTTAACGCAAGTTTGGCAAATAGTCATAGATTTTTTGAAATTTATTTAATCTGAATGATTTACTGGTCTTCGAATTCATATTGAACCTTGCTGTACTTAGATATAAAATCTGCTCCATTTTCGTAATCAGCTGGGTTGACATAACTTATTACACCTATATCTGAATTCAAGAATGTTTTCAATTTTTTGTAATACTTTTCTTTAAGTTCGTGAGTTCCGTCAAATGTTAGAGATATGATCAAGTGCTTGTCTGAAGTAATGGTTGCACCTAGCATTATTCGGTCTGGATTGTTTTGGTATTTATTCCAATAAAAAGTTTGAGCCCATTCTTCATTGTCAATAAACAACTGAATCATTTCTTCTTCAGATTTAAATACATATGTTTCGTCATTGGGAGGAGAGGTATAATCCAAATTTAGTTGCTCATAGTTTGGAATAAATTCGTTCAAAACATTATCTACAATAGCCTTAGAACATTCATTTGCTAGGACATTACAAACAATTTCTTTTATGAATTCTTTTTCCATTTACTTGTGTATTTCTTTGTTCTTAGAGGATGCCTAATTCAGACTCTATGATGTGCTCTACTTTTTAAACATTAACTATTCTATTTTCTTCTCAAGATACGATTTCAATCTTAAATTGGCTCAAGTCAATGATCACTTAGTTAGCAATGCACAGGTCTGATCAGGCGCATAGGCTTACCGATTTTTATCTGAACATTACTTATAGGCGTAAAAAAAAGAACCGGCAAAAGCGAGGGAACGCTAATGCCGGCTGAAACAATACAATCATGCAATGGATCAGAATGGCAGATCCGGTTTAGTAAGTAGAACAAATTCGTTGGCTATAACTTCAGTTTTATATCGTTTGACGCCCTCTTTATCTTCAAAGGAACTATGAGTCAGTTTACCATTAAGTGCAATGTGAGTGCCTTTACGTAGATACTTTTCCGCGAACTCAGCGGTACCTCCCCAGGCAACAATACGATGCCATTGGGTTTCGGTAATTTTATCGCCCTTTGTGTTTTTATAAACATCATTGGTTGCGACTGAAAAGTTGGCAACTGTCTTACCATTTTCCAACTTTTTAATTTCAGGGTCTGCTCCTAAATGTCCAATTAATTTTACGCTGTTTCTTAATGAATTCATGTCTAAAAATTTTAATGAATAATAAAATGATGCTGCCTCTGTATCCGGTTAAAAACGAGTGTTATGCGGTTCTCTTACAATCCTTTTTAATTCTTTGAAAATTCCGTGATAAAGTCCAATCATAAAATAAAATCAAGGTTTCCTAGGATCACTTTTACTTTCATTATAACATTGGTCACGGTATCTATCATTGAACATGTATTTAAAGGCCGGATACATCAGCACCATCAACACCACAAAGATGCAGGAGGATTGATTTGGTATTCGGTTATTAATTGCGTAGTTTCGTTTGTAATTACTTGTAAACGTTTGCAAACGGATAGTAATAACATAAACTGCTACAAATCAATCATTTGCAAAAAACAATAAGAATCGATAAAAAATGAAGAATAAGTGTTTAGAATGTAAAGAATCATTTGTGGGGAGAGCAGACAAGAAGTTTTGCTCGGACCAATGCCGCAATGTTCATAACAATAAGCTCAATAGCGATTCCAATAATTTTGTGCGAAACATCAATAATATCCTACGCAAGAATAGACGTATTTTGGTTAGCCTAAATCCGGATGGAAAGAATAAAGTTCATCGAGAAAAATTATTAGAGAGAGGCTTTAAGTTTAGCTACTTCACTAACGTGTATTCGACTAAAGCAGGTAAAACTTATTATTACTGCTATGACCAAGGATACCTACCCATGGAAGATGATTATTACTTCTTAGTCGTTCGACAAAAATATGTAGAGTAATGAGCTAAGAAATCCCCCAAAACCTTCTGTAAAAAATGTCACAGCATTTAATAGGTATCATGAGCTTTCTCTCAATCTTCTAAGAAAAGACACTCATTCATAAGTCATATTTATACCCAAATCGAATCTTTATGAAATCTCATTAAGATATTTGGCACATTTATTTAGGCTTTACGTTATACCTACCTACTAAGTAAACTTACTTTACGAGTTACCTCAATTATAATTTTTGAGCGTCCAATTATTGCAGCATGCCGGCTCACTATATAGTTCATCTATCTAACGAGATCAGGCAAGTATTTATCTACAACAAATGAACATAAGTCATCGACTAATAAGCAGAGAGCAGCACCTCCAAATTATCAATGATTTTGGGTTGCAACTTTTACATAAAACCACTATAGATGAAATAGTTTGGTTGGTTGCAAAAAGCGTTATTGCTCAAATGGGCTTTATAGACTGTGTTGTTTATCTAGTTGACGAGAGTGGTAATAATCTAATCCAGAAGGCTGCTCATGGGCTTAAGAATCCGATTGATAAAACAATTTTAGATCCTATTTTAATTAAAGTGGGAGAAGGCATTGTAGGTACCGTTGCTAAAACGGGTGTTGCTGAACTTATTCATGATACGAATAAAGATGACAGATATATTATCGACGATAGCCAGCGACTTTCGGAAATAGCGGTTCCCATTATTTATGAGAATAAGATTATTGGAGTAATTGATTCCGAACATCCTGACGCCAATGCATTCAACAAAGAAGACCTTACCACTCTTTCTACAATTGCTTCAATGAGTTCCATCAAAATTGTACACGCAAAAACATTGATGGATTTAAAAAATCACAAAGCAAATCTTGAAAAACAGATAGAGGAACGAACACAAGAACTCACAAAAACAATAGCCAGTCTCGAAAAGTCAAATCAAGACCTTGAAAGCTTTGCTTATGCAGCCTCTCATGATATGCAGGAGCCCCTGCGTACCGTTGTGAGCTATCTCCAACTATTGGAACACAATGAAAAAACATTAAGTAAAAGTTCAAAAGAATTTCTAGGATTTGCCGTGGATGGCTCTAAACGAATGAAAAAACTTTTGGATGGCTTACTCGAATATTCCAGAGTCAAAAGTTCAAGTGGTACCTTTAAGCTAGTCAACCTTGAAGATCTAATGATTCTAGTCAAAGCAGATTTACAAGTTTCTATTCGCGAGAATAATGCAATTTTTACTTATGAAAATCTGCCTACTGTATTCGGCAATAAAACTCAGATTCATCAACTTTTTCAAAATCTTATTTCCAACGCCATTAAATTTCAAAAGCCTAACCAACAGCCTCATATTGAAATTACTGCGCAAGAAAAAGATGGCTACCAAAGGATAAGGATCAAAGATAATGGCTTGGGAATTGATTCAGATTTTCACGACAAAATATTTGGTTTATTCAAACGACTCAACTCAAATAAAGACTATAAGGGGAGTGGTATTGGCTTATCTCTTTGCAAACGTATTATCGAATATCACAACGGAAATATTTCAGTAGAATCTAAAATAAATGAAGGCACCACATTTATCTTTACCTTGCCCAAGGCGAAAGACTCTTAAATCGATTAGCTACCTCTAAAAGAAAAAACTTCCTGCTGACACACCTTATATAATCTCTTTACGTTTTACTACTTGAACCGAATCACCTCTACGCAAGAGTCCGCCTCGCACAACACGCGCGGTGATGCCTCCATGACCACGCATCGCATTATAACCACCACTTCATAGGTTTTCTTCCATCCGTGAACAGGGGTGGCAAAGTCCTGTCGTCTCTAAAATAACCTCCTCTCCTATTTGAAATTTATTAGCTTTTAAAGCCAATAAATTCAAACCACTTACCACTATATTTCTTCGAACTAGTTCCGGGCTAATCTTCGCTATTTTCATAATTGATGCTACTACATCGAGATGTTCGTTTTGAATCAAAGTAATCTGTCGCTTCCCACTGCTCCCAATATAATGATCTCCCTCCAATCCACTTTCTTCCGTCACCAATACCTCAGTCACTTCCTCCAATTCTGCCCTTCGAGCCGACCTAATTCCAAGCCAATTGACCTTCCCAACTTGTGGCATGGTGCTAAATAATTTTTTCATTTCCATATTTACCTCCTAAAATTAAATTAGCACTTTTTTGCGCGATCTCCTGTAAAAGGTTTCCCATCAACACTTAGCAATTGATCCAATCGAATTTCAAGTCCACTCCCCAATAGTAAGTATTCTACCTTTTCTCTAGTGTACACATTTTTTATAAGCACCTCCTGCAAGGTTTTTTCTTCGCTCCTGTCAGTATATACAATAATCGTATGTTGCTTATGCATTGCCAATATCTCCAGTTCGTCATAGAGATCACAATTTATCGGGATGTATTTTTTTTCTTCCATAAGTAATTGGTTAAATATAATGAATTTAACTCCGTTCTTTAATACTTTGTAATCCTGTAACATCGAAACGCAAAACACTTCCAGAAGTTTATATCACCAAAACACAAGATCATGATCCGTCTTTTATCTGTCTTTATTCTTTTCCTTCTAGTTAGTTCCTGTAAACAAGCACAGCAAACTCCTTTGCTTAAAAAGAAAGAAACAGCAAAAGTGGTCGAACAAAAAGGACCTGACTATTCTTCTGCTATTGCACAGAGTAGATCGCTTGCGCAAAAAACATTGAAAAACAAGCACCTACCTGGTATTGCTATTGCCGTTTCCGTAAAAGGTAAAATGGTTTGGCAAGAGGGTTTTGGATTTTCGAATATAGCTAAGAATATTGCTGTTGATCCAAGTCTATCAAAGTTTAGAGTTGGGAGTATTTCCAAACCAATTACTGCAACTGCTTTAGGACAACTCTTTGAAGAGAACAAACTTCACTTTGATGCTCCCATTCAAAAGTACGTCACTTATTTCCCAAAGAAAAAGTATCCTCTTAGCGTTAGGCAGGTCGCGGGACATATTGGAGGAATACGTCATTATCAGGGCGATGAATTTATGAGTAATAAATTTTATGCTTCTGTGAAAGAAAGTCTCGGTATTTTTCAGGATGACCCTTTGTTATTTGAACCGGGATTGAAGATGTCATATAGTAGCTATGGTTGGAATTTGATGAGCGCAGTAATAGAAGGTGCTAGTGGTGAAATATTTTTAGATTATATGAATAAGCATATTTTCGACCCATTAAAAATGGAGAATACTTGTGCCGACTTTAATCATGAGAAAATTCCTAATCGAGTGACCTTCTATGAATTGAATGGTAATAATATTGTGGTGGCACCAACCGTAGATAATAGTTACAAGTGGGCTGGTGGAGGTTTCCTTTCTTCTGCGGAAGATGTGGTGAAATTTGGAAATGCCTATTTGCAAGAGCGTATCCTTACAGAAAAATCTATTCAGGAATTATGGAAACCACTGACCACTAAGGATGGTAAATCAACCAACTACGGAATCGGCTGGCAAAAAAATAAAGATAAGAAGGGGCGTCCTTGGCTGGGACATAGTGGTGGGTCTATAGGAGGAACTTCTATGTTGATTCTTTACCCGGAGCAAGAGATGGTGGTCGTCGTGCTTTGTAATTTGTCTAGTGCTCAAATGGACCAATTACCTTTCCGAGTTGCGGAGCAATTTCTGAGTGTTGACTAAAGTTATCGATTGGATTTAAGAACTGAGATTAAGTCATGAAAATTTTGGCAGAAGCCAATAAAATAGAAAGCCCGAACTTTGATCAAACAAAGTTCGGGCTTTTACTAAAGATATATAGATTTTAGTTGCTTAAAATCAAAGGCAAACCACCATCTCCTCCTCCAACAATCACCACTTTAGAGTTTGGAGATTGAGCTAACTCAAGTGTTGCTTCAATTCCCTTATCCTGTAGAATCTTGTCGGTTAGTGAAGCGTTCAAAATTCTGTTTGCATCCGCTTTCGCTTGCGCTTCAATAATTTTACGCTCTGCTTCTTTACGTTCTCTATCCAGCTTAAATTCATACTGGAATGACATCTGCTCTTCCTCCAATTTTTGCTCAATTGCTTCTTTCAGTTTTGCTGGTAAAGCAACTTCACGAATCAAAACTGCATCTAGATCCAAAAACTTTTTCTCAACGCTCTCAGAAGTACGTTGAAAGATTTCATCCTGAATGGCCTCACGTTTGGTTGAATACAATTCTTCCGGAAGGTACTTACCAATTACTTCACGAGTAGCAGACCGTATCTCCGGTTTAATAATTCGTTCCAAATAATTGGGTCCAACCTGATTGTGTAAGTAACCGATCTGCTCTGGAAGTGGCTGATAACGATAAGATAGTTCAACTGCAATGGTCAAACCGTTTTTTGACAGTACTGACATTTGCTCGAAAGCTTCCTGTACACGCACATCATATACGATCATTCGGTTCCACGGAGCAATCACATGGAATCCCTGTCCATATACTTTGTCTTTTTGAAGACCGCCTCCAAATCGCTTAAAGAGCAATGCTCTTTCCCCTGGATCAATGGTAATAAATAAACTGTTAGATAGACCAACAATAAAGATTAGCGCAAAAAACGCTAGTATCGCCATGGTCATTAACTTTCCTTGTTTCATGATATTTTTAATTTAATTGATTTGTTAACATGTCTGTAAAGTAAGACTTATCCTCTCTAAACAAGTAACAATATAATAGTATGTTGGTTCTTTTTTTTCTATGAACTGTTCAATTTTCCAGACTAGGGTCCGGATTAATTTTCTCAAGCCTTAAGCTCATTTCCGTAAAAGTAACACATTTTTGGCTTATCTGGTCTCGATCATTCGTAAATCCATCATTCAGCTGGATACTCTAATAATTAAAAATTGAATATTCTCTCTGTACCTTTTTATTTTAATCTTCGTCTTATTCCTATCTGGTCATCAAAAAAGTGCTTTCAATTAAAGCAAAAGTTGGTCTCAGAAGTTCTGTAAATTTGATATTTTTGTAAAAGTAATGGTACTTAGTACTCTCTTAACTCTTTTGTCCCCCTTCTCAAACACACAAGTTTTAATGCGCATCACAAAGACTAAAATTACATCTTGCTTCCTTTTTTTTCTGATACCATTTTTTCTGTTCGCTCAGGAAGAACCAAGCTTGAAATTCCTACAACCAGCTGACACCTTAAATAAAAAGCGGTTTTGGTTAGCGGCAGCAAGTGGCGCCACTGCCTACACTGCTACTGTAATTGGCCTCAACGAAGCTTGGTATGCTGACTTCCCTCGCTCCAGTTTTCATTTTTTTAACGATTCAGGTGAATGGGAAGATATGGATAAAATAGGCCATTCTTACACGACTTACCTTGAAAGCCGTTGGTCTTTTCAGGCTGCTCGCTGGACGGGAATGCCTCGTCGAAAAGCTATGTGGCTAGGAGCTGGTCTAGGCATGATGTATCAAATGACTATTGAAGTATTCGATGGCTTTTCAGAGAAATGGGGGTTCTCAACTCATGATATTGGCTTCAATACACTTGGTGCTCTTACTTTTGTTGGACAGGAACTTGCCTGGCAAGAACAAAGAATCTCTTTAAAATTTTCCTCTGTCCCTAAAAGCTATCCCGACTTCCAAGTTATTTCTCAAGATGGCCAAAGCACCACCACACTAAATGCTAGAGCAGATAATCTCTACGGTAAATCTTTTGCAGAACGCATTCTCAAAGACTATAACTCCCAATCTTACTGGGCCTCGGTCAACGTGGCTTCTTTTATTCAACACGATAATCACAAATTCCCAAAATGGCTCAATGTAGCAGTCGGCTATGGCGCTGAGAATATGTTTGGAGGATTTGAGAATAGTTGGGTTGACGGTGAGTTTCAGTATACCTTAGATGACAATCTTTATCCACGTCATCGCCAATTCTTTTTGTCTCCTGATGTTGATTTCACAAAAATAAAAACGGATCGTCCATTTCTAAAAACACTTTTCTTCTTCCTCAATACTTTTAAAGTACCGGCTCCTGCTGTGGAAGTGAATACTTTGGGGAAGCTTAAATGGCATTGGCTAAAATAGTGAACTCACTTCGCTGTCATGCTTCCGCTTCACGTGACTCCACGATTTTAAAAGCGTGATCAAATGAAGTCTCACAGCGAATCAGTTTCTCAACGGAGTGATCTCCAAGCAGAACACATTATAAAAAGGTTGCTATTAAATTCAATAATATTTGATTTTATTGTTATTTTTGTTGTACAAACGTACTACTACAGCTTAACTAACATAGATGAGAAAACGACTTCTACACGTCCTTGCTCTCCTATCGCTAATTTCTAACATAGGTTTTTCACAAATAGCACCACAGGCTAATTGTGGGCAAGATCACTATGTCCGTAGTACACAAAACACTACTTCTCTTTCTGATTTCAATGAAATTTACCAGCGAGCTATTGCCCAAACAGGTGGGGCTACTAAGCGTGATTTTGAGATCTATCAAATCCCAGTAGTTGTACATATTGTATACAACCATGCAGAGGAGTATATTTCAGAAGAGCGAATCAACGAACAATTGGCACAACTTAACAAAGACTTTCGTCGGCTAAATGAGGATGCAGAAAAAGTACGAATCGAATTTGAAGATGTAGTTGGTGATCCGGGGGTTGAGTTTCAGCTAGCAAAAATAAATTGGATCAAGACTGATACTACCTTTAGTCTCGACTTTGATATTAGTACACTGACTTATCGTTTTCCCGACCATGTAAAATCTACTGCTCTTGGCGGAAGTGCGCCTTGGGATACGCATGAGTTTCTCAACATTTGGGTTTGTCCGATTGTGGGGGATTTGATTTTTGGTTACGCCTATCCCCCTTCTCAGCTCAACAATTGGCCTATCGAATCAAAGTCACCTTCTTCTGAGCTTGATGGCATCGTAATTAATTACAAAGCTTTTGGTGGACCACCACCTGTTTTTAGTACTAGTACAAACGATCGTGTTATACTCAAAGGACGAACACTTAGCCATGAAGTAGGACATTACCTTGGGCTTCGTCATCCTTGGGGCGACAGTGAGCTGGGTGTTTACCAATGCTTCCTTGATGATGGCTTAGAAGATACACCGACGATGAAAGATCCAACTTTTGATACTTGCGATCTCACAAAAAATACTTGCGGAGATGTACTCAACGATCTACCTGATATGATTGAAAATTTTATGGATTTTTCTAGTCAGGAATGTCAAAACAGTTTTACCAATCAACAAATCGATGTAATGCGTTTTGTATTAGAAAAACATCGACGAGCACTTCGTGTTAAAAACTTACAGGTAGCTAGCAGTAATCGCAGTTTGATTTACCCAAATCCAACAGATGGCATTGTCAAAGTTATTCTAAAGAAAGAAAATGATACGGAATACCAGATACGCGTTACAAATAGCTTAAGTCATACTTTCAATGTTCCCATTACACATTTTGAGGAGCCAGTGAATAGTTATAAAATTGACTTGAGTAGTTTGGCGGCAGGAGTTTACTTTGTAGAGTTCATTGGAGAGCAACATCGTTTTACTGAGCGAATTGTCTTGAGTAGGCCCTAGGGAGCAAAATGACAGTAGCAATTTCAATTCTAATTTTCATACGATTTGTAGCTCCACCTTAGCTGTATATTCTAATGTGCATTCTAATTCCTATTCAATCCCCCCCGTTTCTTCCATTTCCGAATTAATCCAGGACCATACCAAAGCCACAATCCGGATGACAACAACAGAATCAAACCGACTCCTAATAAGTTCATCGAAATTAGTTTGAATAAATCACTGATGAT
>CAKZUK010000191.1 GCA_937921775.1 uncultured Saprospiraceae bacterium | reverse complement strand
TGTGATGTGTCAAGGATGTTATACAACATTACTGACCGCATGAACAAAACAAATTTTAGTCCCGTAACTGATTCAAAAACAACAAATTAAATGACATAGTACGTCGTGCTTTGTTCGCAAACAAAGAGGACTGTGTAGGATTATCTGAACATATCACGAGCTTAGGCTCCTCTTCAGCATACCTTTTAATTTTCCTCCATTTTTATTGCGTTCTATTCTATTCAGATGCATTTATATGCACTAAAAAGCACGTTTTCCCTTTAAAATAATACCAACTAAGACAAACATTAGCTTCAATATTTTTAATCGAATATTTGAGACTAAATAGCTATAGCTAATCGGTTCGATTTTTTGACCGAATCAAGGCATTAGTAACCTCAATATAACTACAAGAATTTTTTTTAAACGGTTTTGGGCTAGTCCCCCTTCGAAATGTCGGAGGGGGTATTTTTTTGTCCAAATACCTAATTTCAAAACATTCAAATCCCACCAAATAACTATCTTTGCGCCGTGAATAGAATAATGGCGATCGATTACGGTACAAAACGGATTGGTCTGGCAGTGTCAGACTTACTTCAAATTATAGCAACGGGCCTGGATACCGTTCCTACAAAAGAGATCTTTGATTTTCTGAAAGATTATATGTCAAGGGAACCGGTCATCAAAATCGTTATTGGAGAACCATTGCATTTGGATGGCAATCCTACCTACGTCACGCCACTAGTTCATGAATTTGCCGACAAGATCAGAAAACTATATCCCGATGTTGAGGTTCTATTACAAGATGAACGATTTACCTCATCAGATGCCAAGCGGATTATTCTACAAAGTGGTGCCAAAAAGAAAAAGCGTAGAGATAAGTCCTTGGTAGATAAGATAAGTGCCGTTTTGATTTTACAGGAGTATATGGAAAGTATTAGATGAGAGGTATCAGATCTAGTTCATATTACTTGAACTCAGATCCCTCAAAAAAAAGAAAATATGATTTTACCTATTTATGCATACGGGCAACCCGTATTAAAGAAAGTTGGACAAGCGATCGATAAAGATTATCCTGGTTTGAAAGAACTGATCGAAAATATGTGGGAAACCATGTATAATGCTCAAGGAGTTGGCCTAGCCGCGCCACAAATTGGGCGTGATATCAGACTATTTATCATTGATTCTGCGCAGATGATGGATGAAGATAAAAAGGATGAAGGAATGAAACAGGTGTTTATCAATCCAGAAAAAATGGAAGAAGGTGGAGATGAATGGGAATTTGAGGAAGGTTGCTTAAGTATTCCAGATTTGCGTGGAGATGTGAGTCGACCGGGTCAACTGCGTCTACGATATATGGATGAAAATTTTAAACAACACGAAAAGGTTTTTACAGGAATGACCGCTCGTGTTATTCAACACGAATACGATCATGTTGATGGTATTTTGTTTACCGAATTGCTCAAACCGATTAAACGTCGCCTTGTCAAAAGAAGATTAGAGAAAATTAAAAGTGGAATAGTCAATGCAGACTATAAGATGAAATTTGTTCCTATGAAGCGCAAATAAAGGAGGGCAGCTGTATATAGGCTTGAAGGTCCTTCTGAGCCTCATACAGATATCTAGCGGATAAGGACGAATTTTTTGTAGAATGTATAAAAAAGAGCTTGGTTTCGGTTTTACCGAAATCAAGCTCTTTTAGCTTAGCAAATCACGTTAACAGAAAAATTAGTATCTACCTGTTCAATTTGCCGAATCTATTTTCCATCCTAGCCAAGACGCTTACTTTCGACCAAAGTCAGCAGGAATTTCCCCCCAAGACTTAGTCTCCCATTTCAGGATAGGATTTTTGTATTTATTTTCTTTCAACCATTTGAGGCCTCTTGCTATGAGGTCAAAAAGTATTTTATTAGAGGCTGTCTTTTCCAGCTTTGTGTTAACTACTTTTTTCTTCACCCAAGCTATCGCAATTCTGGAATCACTATAAATGGGCAAATCGAGTTGCCCAGTTTTTTGTAAATAAGCCAATCCATGGACGAGTGCTAAAAACTCGCCTATATTATTGGTTCCTCTTTTAAATGGTCCTTGCCGAAAAATTTCATCCTGACTAGCGGTATCAACACCTCGATATTCCATATCACCAGGATTACCACTACAAGCTGCATCTACAGCGATACTTTTCCATACAATCGCTTCACGTGCTTCTTCCGAAATGAAGCTTTTCTTTTTAGTGCCCTGGCCAATGTGATCTGAAGCATTGCCACCATAAGCATCTTCCGCTTCAGCCAGCGAAGTGAATGATTTATATCTCGCGTTGGGATAACCTTTGATTTGCAACTGACATTCGGTCCATGTATTGAAGATGCCGGTATTATTACCTTCCCAGACTACGTAGTATTTTTTCTTTTTTGCCATTTGCTAAAATTTTTAAACTGATTGTGATTATCTCAGTGCAGCGATCTCTCAGTCTAGGCGAAGCCAAAAACGATCACTTAGCGCAGCGGTCTGACTGCAAAGCGAGCTGCCACTCTGATACAATTACAAAAGTAGAAGGATATCCCAAAATAACGGCCAGTTGCGAATATTTAGTTTTTAAACAAATCAATTTTAAAACCCTTACATTTGCAATCCACTAATTTAAAATTTTAATGTTTGTAGATACACATGCTCATTTATATTTAAAGCAGTTTGATGAAGATCGGGATGAAATGATGGCTCGTGCACTAGATCAAGGTATTGAAAAAATATACTTACCTAATATCGATAGCAGTACGATTGATCAGATGTTGACTTTAGAAACGGCCTATCCTGAGCGTTGTTTTCCGATGATGGGGCTACACCCTTGTTCTGTCAAAGAAAACTATAAGGACGAACTGGCGATAGTAGAAAAGTGGTTGGGCCAACGATCATTTTGTGCAGTAGGGGAGATAGGAGTTGATTTGTATTGGGATAAAACATTTAGAGAACAACAAGAGGAAGCATTTAGGATACAAATAAATTGGGCAAAGGATTTAAAAATACCAATAGTGATTCACTGTCGAGAGTCGATGGATATTTGTATTGATATTATCAAAGAAGAGAAAGATGAAAACTTGCAAGGTATCTTTCATTGTTTTGGAGGAAGCCTAGAGCAGGCGAGAGCCATAATGGATCTTGAATTTTATTTGGGAATAGGAGGAGTCGCTACTTATAAGAACTCAGGAATGGATGTGGTGCTCAAAGAAGTACCTTTAAGCTCACTGGTTTTAGAGACAGATGCTCCATATTTAAGTCCGGTTCCTTTCAGAGGAAAAAGAAATGAATCAGCCTACATACACCAAATTGCAGTCAAACTTGCATCTATACAATCAAAGGGACTTGAGGAGGTGGAATTACAAACCACAAAAAATGCGGAAAATATATTTGGAGTAGCTTAAGAAATCTAGTTGGTGATTTTATAATTTAAACTGGAGATCTAAAAAACTTCACTATATTGTCATCCGGCTTCGTAAATTTTTTGAAAAACCTGCCCGGTTCTATTGGTTTTTTCTCATTTTGGCGACTCAAATATGTGTCAAACTGCGATTTTACCAATAAAAGTTACTTTTTATATGTTCAATGCGCTAAAAATTTTGAAAAGTTCCGTTAATTTACAATTTTTGTGAACGCGCTTATAGTAAACGTACTATCCAAGTCATATAAGTTGAAAGAGTGAAACGTACTTCTTTTTTTAAAAGTGAAGTAAGTAGGAGAGGTGTCCGAGTGGCTTAAGGAGCTCGCCTGGAAAGCGTGTGTACGCCAAAAGCGTACCGAGGGTTCGAATCCCTCTCTCTCCGCAAACAATGTGGACCAAACGGGAAATTTGATCTCACATTGAACATATTGCATTTTACTATGCTTTATTCCTACTATCCAGAAAACTACCATTGTTCATTTTTGAACAGAGATTGAGTATTAAATGCTTTTTAATTAAAGACAAACATATATTTATTTTCCTAATTCTATTTTTAACTTAAAACAATCGTAAAACCTTATTAACTATGCGAAAAGTTATAGCTCTAATGCTTGTATTCGGTGTCGCTCATTTTACAGGCGCATTCGATCTTATGGCACAAACTGATCCTACTGCAGGTGGTGAATCCGGTGGATTCCAAATGCTAAAAGAAAAATTTATTGAGGGTGACTGGAAGTTCATGAGTTTTGTATTGGTCTGTCTTATACTAGGTCTTGCCTTTTGTATAGAAAGAATCATCACATTAAACATAGCAACTGCCAACACTGACAAATTATTGGCTGGTATCGATGAACAGCTTAAGTCTGGTAACATCAACGGTGCAATGGATGTAGCTAAATCTACTCCTGGTCCAACTGCTTCTATCCTTTATGAAGGTTTGAGATCAGCTGGTAAAGGCCCTGAGGCTGTTGAAAAAGCAATCGTTTCTTACGGATCTGTTCAAATGGGTCTTTTAGAAAAAGGTCTTGTTTGGATTTCTCTTTTCATCGCGATTGCTCCGATGCTTGGTTTCATGGGAACAGTAATCGGAATGATTCAAGCTTTTGATACAATTGAACAAGTGGGTGATATCTCTCCAGCAGTAGTTGCAGGTGGTATCAAGGTTGCACTTTTGACAACTGTATTTGGTTTGATCGTAGCGATTATCCTTCAAATCTTTTACAATTACATCGTTTCTAAGATTGATGGTATTGTAAACAAAATGGAAGATGCTTCTATCTCTTTGGTAGATATCATGTCAAGCAATAATGTGTTTAAATAAATTGAGCAATGGCTGGTTAATTTATTAACCGGCGATTACTACAAAAAGAATAATTATGTACAATTTATTAATGAAGAATGGCCAAGTTATGGCCTTTGGACTAGGTGTTGCTGTTGTGCTTATCTTCCTCTTTATGATGTTTGGTGGTGTACCAGATGAAAATAATGCAGGACTTGGTTTTGGACTGATAGCCTCCTTTGTTTTTATCGGAGTATGTGCATTGGCTGCTGCCGGATTCGCTGTATATCAAAATCTTGGTAATATTAAAGGTTTGATTCCTAGTTCTTTAGCACTTGTTGCTGTCATCGCTGGTATTGTCAAATTTATTGGCTTTATCCAGCAAAATACTGCTACAGTAGTTGATCCAACAACTCTATTAGGAAATGGTCTAACCTCTGGTGAAGACTCTTTAGTTGGGATCGGTGTTACTATTGGCCTTGCTGCCATGGCACTTACCTTCTTAGTTTTGATCGTATCTTTGGTAATGGACTTCTTTAAAGGATAATAACTATGGGAAAGAAAAGTGCAAAGGACAGACTGAAAAATGAAGTTAATGCAGGATCAATGGCCGACATTGCATTCTTGCTATTAATCTTCTTCCTCGTTACTACTACCATTGCAGAAGACAAGGGTATCCTTGTTAAACTTCCGCCATGGTCAGAAGAAGAGGTAGACCCTACCAAGTTAAAGACTCGTAACGTTTTCTCTGTTTTGGTAAACGCAGATAACCAGCTTCTAGTTAGAGATGAATTAACAAGCATCAACGATCTTCGTGAGCGGGCTAAAGAGTTTATCTTGAATCCTGAGAAACGTGAAGATTTATCAGAAAAGCCTACTAAAGCAATTATCTCCCTCAAAAACGATAGAGGTACGGAATATAAAACATACCTAAAAGTTTATAATGAACTCCTTGGAGCTTATAACGAACTTTGGGATGCGGAAGCCCGTCGATATCCAGTAGGAGGAGATACGAAATACACAGAATACTCCGATGAAATTCCTCTCGCTACTCGTAAGGAAATCAAAGGTAAAATTCCGATGGTATTGTCTGAAGCAGAGCCAACCAGTTATGGCGAATAATAATCATTTAAAAGTAATCGATAATCATGAGTAAATTTCAAAAAAAGAGAGGCAAAGCCTCGCCAGAAGTTTCTACGGCTTCTTTGCCGGATATCATTTTCATGTTATTGTTCTTCTTTATGGTTGTTACAGTAATGAGAAATTCAGAATTGAAAGTTAAGGTAGTTACTCCTGGAGCAACTGAATTGTCAAAACTGGAAGAAAAATCATTGGTCAACTATCTTTACATCGGTAAGCCGATGGAAAAATACCACGAGACTTATGGTACTACTCCACGTTTGCAATTAGGTGACAAATTCGCCACAGTAGCTGATATTCCTATTTTTCTTGAGAAGCATAAAGTTAAGGTTCCTGAAAACAAGCGTACTCGTATCACTTCATCACTTCGTGTTGATGGAGAAGTAACGATGGGTATTGTACAGGATGTAAAAACTCAACTTCGTAAATCTGGTCAACTCCGGGTTAACTACTCTTCTAAGAAAGAACGAGAGGATAAGTAATCTAAACTTAATTCTAAATATAAAAACGGCCATTCAATTTACTTTGAATGGCCGTTTTTTATTGGAAAAATAGGATGTGGTATTTTGTTATTATTTCAAACAAATTTGCGAGTCGAATAATTGAGAGAATATTGATGTAGTTGTGATCCCGAGCGAGTCAGGATACGAGCAATTAATGGTAGTGTATTCGTTTTGTTGTCATCCCGAGCGAGGCAGGAGTCGAGGGATAAGAGACAAAATATTTGGAATTTCGAGCGTAGTCGAAAAATCCACCTCTGATCAGATATAGATTTCTCGACTTATAAGTTTAATAGAATTTACTCAGAATCACTCAAGTTGACAACTCATCTTTTGAGCTCAAGAAGTAGTACGACTCCTGCGTCGCTCGGGATGATAACTTAACCCTTCGCGCGATTCTATTTTGCTGCATTCACTCGACTTATGTATCTCCTTGAATGAAGAATTTAAGGAACTTACATTATTGAGCAAATTCAAGGGCAACTCCTCACTCCCCACTCCTTATTCTGAGCGAAGCCGAAGGGACCACTCTCTCCTTATCTCAAACGATCCATAGATTTCACCAACTTATCATCTTTACCAATAAATCGTAAAGCCAATAAAGCAAATACGATAAACAAAATCGGAAGAAAAATACCTAATTGATCATCAGGATCTTGATTCCCCATACCATTTCGCTCATTATAAAAAAGAACAATCGCGAGGATGAAACCAATAACATTGGCAATGATGGCAAAACGTCCCAGACTCATCTGCAACTTTCGATTGTTAAACAAGAAAATGCTCACCAGTGCCAAGGCTCCAGCTAAACCAAAAAGTACCATCGTCCCTATATGGTCCAAAATGTTGTAAACACCATCTGCAAAAATGGAAGAATCGCCAGTCGCTATAGGTTCCGCGACAGAGGCAAAGGGCAAACCAAATAAGCCAAAGGCACAGGCTGCCGCCAAAAATAAAAACAAGCTTTGTATTCGTTGAATCATGATTTTACAGTTTTTTTATAACTATTCAGGGATGTTTCGGTCGCCGGACTTCAGTACGGCCAAAATAAAGGAGAAGATATAGGCCAGACTGAAGTCGAGCTGAATTTACATAAAACATCTTCTTCTAAGCTCAGTAGTCCTCTTGAACAGTTATAGTTTTAAAAAAATTAGGTGCCAGATAACTATGAGGAACAGAACCTATTCTACACATTCTGTTAGCTAAGCTAGCTCTGACACAACAAATATACTGGCATTCCTGCAAAAGTGAGAATCAAAAATCACTACTTTTGTTTTTTAAATGGAAATTTTCAACAAATCATAAAATAGCACTTGGAAAAAGATCAAAAGAACACGGCGCCAATGATGAGTTATTGGGAAAGGGAGTCCTTTTTCAAGAATATTGATGTAGCTGTAATAGGCTCTGGTATAGTTGGTCTCAACGCAGCAATCAGTTTAAAAGAGCAACATCCAGCGCTTAAAATAGTAATATTGGACAGAGGAATGCTTCCTATTGGTGCCAGTACTCGGAATGCTGGTTTCGCCTGTTTTGGTAGTATGACAGAGCTTTTAGACGATCTAAATAAGCAAGGTGAATCAGAGGTGCTTCAACTTGTGGAAAAAAGATGGAAAGGGCTGATGCGCTTGAGGGAAAGGCTAGGAGATGATAATCTTCAATTTGAACGCAAAGGAGGTTTTGAAATTTTTAAAGAAGATGAATCTCAGTCTTATGAGTCTTGTGTAGATCGGATGGATTGGATGAACAAGCAATTGGCGCCAATTATTGAAACGCATGATATTTTTTCGAAAGCGGATCACTTGATTGATAAATTCCAATTTGGAAAGGTGAAACACATGATTCGCAATCAGGCGGAAGGACAAATCAACACCGGCAAAATGATGCGGAGTTTATTAAACCTTGCTCAGTCTTTGGCAATCGAAATTTTCAACGGATTTGATGTAGATAGGGTGGAGGAGAATAGCACTTACGTGGACATCATTTCAAAAAATAATTGGCGCATAAAAGCAAATAAAGCTTTGATTGCAAACAATGGTTTTGCCAGCCAGTTGTGCGACCTACCTGATGTATTGCCCGCAAGAAATCAGGTACTGATCACTCAGCCGATTGAAAAATTACCTTTTGCTGGAACCTTTCATTATGACAGCGGCTATTTTTATTTCCGAAATGTAGGGAAACGAATCCTTTTAGGTGGTGGAAGACATTTGGCAAAAGCCGCTGAACAAACCGATGAATTTGGCACCAGCCTACAAATAAAAACAGCTTTACAAAAGCTATTGAAAGAGGTGATTTTACCAAATCACAAAACAGAAATCGATCTGTGGTGGTCTGGTATACTTGGAGTAGGACAACAAAAAAATCCTATTATAAAATTCATTTCACCTAATGTCATGGTGGCTGTTCGATTGGGAGGTATGGGCGTGGCAATTGGTAGTCTAGTCGGGGAAGAAGCTGCAAGCTTAATAATGAATACTTAATCAGCTAAGAGACAATAACTAAGGACTTTAAAAAAGGATTCTGGTAATTCGTGACACAGGCTAATAAAATGCTTGAATACTTGCAAAATCTTTAACAAAACGAAAACGTACAAAAAGCCAAATTTACCGTTATCATAAGAGTGGTTTCCCTTAAATCGCTTCACAATTGAATTTAAACCCATAAGCGCATTAATGAAATATACTTTACGAATACTGTTGTTTTTCTTAATTCTGCTTTCTCAATTGGAGAATGGCTACGGTCAAGTAGAAATAACGACTCCCGCTGATACCAGTAAGAACGATCAGATTACGATCGATCATTCTGATATGCTAAAACAAATATTGGTCGAAGAGGAAGAGGTGCTAAAGTTTATCGGTAATGTGGCTTTACATCAAGACAATGTTTTTATGTATTGTGATTCCGCCACTATCGTAGATAATGATGTGGATGCCACAGGCAGTGTCATTATCCAACAAGGCGACTCACTAACTATCTTCTCAGATTCACTTTCATATCAAGGAGATGATAAAGTTGCTCATCTTTTTTACGATGTGGCACTAATGAAAGACAGCCAAAAACTCTTCACCGATTATCTGATTTACGATCTGAATATCAAGCGCGCCACTTATTATAATTGGGCGATCCTAACCAACGATACCACTCAACTTCGATCTAAGCGGGGTTATTTTTATGTAGAAGAAGATGTGGCTTATTTCAAAGACAGTGTGACCATTGTAGATCCAAATTTTGAACTCAAAACAGATACCTTAAAGTTCAATACTAAAACAGGCATAGCTACTTTTTTGGCCCCGACCTTAATCAATCAATCGGATGGTAAAATATATTGCGAAGGAGGAACCTATGACACCAAAAACAAGAAGGCGCATTTTGAAGGGAATGCTCAATATGTAAAAGGAGAAGAGGAGGCTGAAGCAGACCATATGTACTATGACGGCGATACCGAAGAAATAACATTGGTTGGCAATGCTCGATTCAATAAAGACGAAACGGTCGCCAATGCGGATACCATTATTTATAATGAGAAAACAAACTTGACCTATCTGATTGGAAATGCGCATGTAGAAGGTGAACAGGTTATCGATTCCGAACGAATTATTTATAACTCAGAAACAGAATCATTTACCACGGAAAGTCGCTCAAGAATAGTGGATGGCGCTAAAATATTAGATGCGGATAACATTGTCTCACAAGCAAATATTGCGATTGCAAGTGGTAACGTGATTTGGACGGATACTATCGAAGAAGTGACGATCAAGTGTGCGCATTTGAATTTCAATAAAGAAACAGAAAAAATTATTGCTTCTGGCCAACGTCCCTTATTGATAAGCCTGATGGATGGAGATACCTTTTACATGAGTTCGGATACCTTGATTTCTTTTCACAAGGAACGTTTCGTTGAAACAGATACCTTGACAGGGACACAGGTTTTTGAAAAGGATTCTTCTCGAACTATGATTGCCTATCCAGATGTTCGGATTTTGAAAAGTAATTTGCAAGCCATCTCGGATTCAGTTTCCTATAGTGTTGCAGATTCAATTTTTGAGTTTTATAAAAATCCAATCATTTGGTCGGACACTTCTCAATTTACAGCAGACACCATGTACATGCTATTGGCTAATGATGAGATTGATAAAATTTTTATGAGAGATCGAGCGATGATTATTAATTCGCCAGACGAGGTTTATTTCAATCAAATAAAAGGTAAAAACATTACCGCCTTTTTCCTTGATAGTGAGTTGCGTAAAATGAAAGTGATTGGTAATGCAGAGTCAATTTATTACGCACTCGATGATGTGAAAGCTTATGTGGGACTCAATAAAACGGTTTGTAGTGAGATGCTCATGTACTTTAGTAATAACTCTGTTGATGATATTCGTTTTTATGCACAGCCCAAAGCCAATACCTACCCAATGGGGCAGGTAAACCACACTGCCAAACGCTTGGAAGGCTTTAGATGGGAAATAAATAAACGTCCAAACACTTTGGAAGATTTGCTAAAAGTCAAAGTGAAACAAGAACCTGAAGCTAAAGAAGTAGATGAAACGCTAGAGGAAGCAGAAGAAGCAAGCGCTGATAAAAAAGAGGAGGCTGTTGAATCGGGGCTGTTTAATAAGAAAAAGAAACCGCTTGATGAAGCGGTAAAGGAAGGCGAGGATACTATAAAAGGTATGGGAAAGCTTGGTCGCAAAAAAAAGAAGCGTAAAAAAGATTAAGCTTCTTTGACAAACTTTGAGGCGAGCGTTCAAATGAAAGTCATAGTGAGCAAGGTAAGCGCTGATTTTATATTATCGCTGAATTTAGGCCACAGAATTTATTGAAGAACCAAGATTAGTAACTTAAGTTCGTTCATTCATTTTCTATATTTTCAAAGTTTAGTAAATTTGATCTCTGTAAGCCTTAAGATTAAGAATCTTCTAAATGAAGTTATTTTAAGTTATTTCCTATGGTTGTACATAAGTCATTGACTTCCAATACTTCAGATTTTCCTCGTCGCCCTAGCTTTGGTTACGAAACTCAAAAAGAGTCCGTCTGGCTAGTCGGACAGATTTCGTCTTGAAAATCAAGCACTTATGCCTGACTGGCTGCGCCGAGTAGAGAGGCTCTCCTTTAGGAGATAACTTTAAACAACTTCAATATTAAAATGAAAGTCAACCTAATATCAATACTTATTTTTATGTGTCTGGCGCTAAATATTTTTGGCCAGTCAAGCAACAACCTTGAGGCAGCAACTGCTGCATATATTAAAGGGGATTATCAAACTGCTATTACGCAATACGAAGAAGTACTTGCCTCAGGAAAACACAGCGAAGATTTGTATTATAACCTTGGCAACAGCTACTTCAAAAAAGGAGATCTAGGCAAAGCCATCCTTAACTTCGAACGTGTCTTACTTTTGGATGCGAATGATGCAGAGGCATTGAACAACTTAGCGGTAGCCCGCCTTCAGCTAAAAGATGAAATCTCTACTATCCCTCCCTTCTTTTTGAAAAAATGGTGGAAGAGCTTGCGCAACATGGCATCCGTAAATGTTTGGGGAGTATTGGGACTCTTTCTGTTCTGGGGAGGCATAGCAGGTCTTGCCTTTTGGCAACTAGCCAAGAGTCGTAAAAAACGAAAACAAGGTTTCCTCACGGGGATCATTTTACTCTTAGTCAGTTTACTACCGATCTCTCTTGCGCTTAGTTCCAATGCACACGCGAAGAATAGTAATGAAGGAATTATCCTCGCCAATGAAGTGACACTTCGTTCGGGGCCTGATAAACTGAGTAATGAAATTGCAGTTTTACATCAAGGCACAAAAGTAGAGTTACTCGACCTGATTGACAGTTGGTATAAGGTACGGCTGGCTAATGGTGAAAAGGGCTGGTTACTTGCGGGAAGCTTTGAAGAAATATAGTATTACAGAATACTAAGGTAGCTCCTCGATTTTATTTGCGGTAGGGTGAGGCTCTGAGCAAACTGGTTCCTCAGTTTTTGTGCCTACTGTAAAACGATTTCTCCTCTGACAACATTGCTGTCCCTCTTCTGGTAGTAATGTGGTCTCATCGCCTCAAATGTTAAGGATAGTTTAAATAAATAAGAAAAGATTAAAAAAATGCTTTCCTAAGCAACGAAAATCAATTCTCAGACGTCTGTATAATAGGCAGAATTTTTGTAAGTAAAAGTATACAATGAACGGCCTACCCGGTTAATTCTTTAAAACCCATGAACTGATGGCTGACAGAGCGCTATTTAACAACAGACTATTTGAATTATTGAACAACTACGACTATGTACTGTTCAATTACGACGTTAATGACTTTTGCAAAGTCAGAGGTGAGTTAACCTTTGAGTTTTTGCTTAGACGTGATGACGTGTCCGGACTGCTTATTGGTCTCAAGCAGGTAGAATCTATTCGCAATATTAAAGTTTCCTCTAATTTTAGGTTTTCGCAAGTACTTGTCATGTTTAATGACAACACAAGTTTGCGTATGGTCTTCTTGCATAAGTTTATGAACAAGACCTTGACCTATATGGATGAAGAAGCGGTATTGGAAAGAAGAGTTCTAGCAGAGTCCGGTTATTACCTACCATGCATTGAGCATCAATTTGAGAATGTTGTTTTACATGATTATCTCAATAATGGTGGTTTAAAGGAGAAGTACTACAATTATTTCAAAGAATTCCACGTAATGGTTCAGGATGATCTTTTGGAATTTTTCAATAAGAAGTACGGTACTGACTTCAAAACCTTGTATAGCTTAACGGACTTCAGAGAGTCAGAAAGAGCTCAAATAGAAAAGCATCTTAAAGCATTACCACTTAATCGATTTGTTAAGAAGGTAAATATTCGCTGGCATAACTTTATTGGTTCTATGCGTCAAGCGAGAATGATCTAGATTAATTTATTCCTACTCGATATATAGAAATCCCGAACTTTGGTTTACCAAGGTTCGGGATTTTTTTTGATAGTTGGTCATTCTTCGACCACATTTTAAGGTAGAATTTGCGCGCGCGTCTATCTGGTAAGTTAAGAGGCCCTTAAGCTCTGAAGGGAAAGCCGTGAGGACCTAGTCAAATTCTCAAGCAGAGTCGTATGCTTTTTATTGGATTGCTTTCCATCGGGGATCGAGCGAAAGCCTGAGTTGGTAAAATTAGCCTAAAAGAAAAGCCCTGTCCGGGAGGACAGGGCTGAACAACAAAAAATATAAAGCTATGAAAACTAAAACTATCTTTAACTCTTCGTCAGAAGAGGTTATTTACTTTACAACTTTACCGCCATCAAGCTCATCTTGCCAAGCTTTAAGCTTGTCCCATTCACCGTCTGCAGCCATTTTAGCTTGTGCAGGCCATGTAGTAGGGTCGTGTGCTTTGTAGCGAGAACCAGCATCGTCAAGAATACCTCTGATTTTATCAGCGTCAGTACCTGCTAAGTCAGCAAAAGTAATTACGCCAGCATTATTCAACAATTCTGCGATTTTAGGACCGATTCCTTCAATTTTCTTTAGGTCGTCTTTTTTACCAGTAGCAGCTTTTGCAGCAGGTGCGCTTGCTTTAGCAGGAGCCGGAGCACTTGCTTTTACAGGAGCAGCAGCTTTAGGAGCTGATTTTACTTTTTTAGGCTTTGCAATTGTTTCAGCTACACCTTCGTGTGGAAGAATACTGATAAAGGTTCTGTTCATACGTCGCTTAGAGTATTTTACTACACCAGGAACAAGCGCATGTAGAGTATGGTCTTTGCCCATTCCTACGTTTTCGCCTGCATGGTATCTAGTACCTCTTTGTCTAACGATGATATTACCAGCTCTTGCAGCTTGACCACCAAATAATTTAACACCTAGTCGTTTACTATTACTATCTCGACCGTTATTCGAACTACTTGCAGCTTTCTTATGTGCCATGATCTTATCTTTTTGAAGATTTTTAAATTTAAGGGATTTTCTTCAAAAAATAAAGAAAACTACCTTGATTTTACGTCAAACTGACAAATTACCCAGTAATAGCGTCAATTTTGATTTTAGTGAAAGACTGACGGTGACCATTCTTCTTCTTGTAACCCTTACGGCGTTTCTTTTTGAATACGATTACCTTGTCTCCTTTCATGTGCCCCAATACGGTAGCACTTACTTTTGCAGCGTTAATATTTGGTTTTCCAATATTTACACTACCGTCATTGTCGATTAAATGTACTTGGTCAAAGGAAAGATTATCTCCTTCACCAGCATCAAGTCGGTGTACAAACACCTCTTGTCCTTTCTCAACTTTGAACTGTTGACCAGCTATGCTAACTATTGCGAACATTGTTAAAATTTTTTGATTTTTAAAACAGGCTGCAAAGATACAATTCTAGTTGTATTTCTACAACAATTTCTTAAACGAAAATATCGAGTATTTCGCTTAATTATCGATTTTTCTTTGCATAAAGTGGATATATCTGATTCTTTAAGGTTAAACGAGCCTAAAATTCAATTAAATGGGTAATATAATTATGTGTTAATTGCTTGTAAAAGTTTGCAAAAACCTGCCTTTAGGGGCTTGGAAACAAGGTTTTGGCTTTCGAAATGACCAAATCATAGTTTGGTTAGTACTAAAATTGCCATTGAAACGATCACTATAATTGATTCGTGGCTATGTGGTGATGTGTCTAAATCAATGTTTTTAACTTGAAAGAGACTCGTTTGCGGATCCCGTTTCGTTTAATTACGAGCCTTATCCGCTTGCCGTCCCTAGCTTGTAATATCTTGTTGAGCCTACCCAAAGAAAATAAGGAGGTTCCAAAGAAGTTAATTTTAATGATTTCATCTCCAACTTCTACTCCCGCGATATCAGCAGGAGAATCTTTTATCACATTATAAACCAAGAAATTATTCAAATCTTTGCCAGAAGCGGTGAGCCCAATGCCACTTTTATCGTATTTGAAACCACGATTATAGTTTTTATTGGGTTTGAGATAGACCTTCCCACGAGGGTAATCGATAATAACTGTGAATCGATTGAGAATTAAATTGCCGATAACTCCGTTTCTGCCATTAAGTTGGCTAGTGTCCTGTCCAGTGTTGGTTTGTTGAAAATTGGTGAGAACGTTTTGAAATTGCAGCGTTTCATTAAGTTTTAATTGGTGAGTTCTGCCTAAAAACCCCTTAAGGTAGCCACCTAATCCCATTGCAAGATTACCTTCAATAGTGTGCTCTGGTAAATTAATCATTGGATGAGAGTTGCTGTGGATGAGCATTGCAAGGCTAGCTCCACAGTCAACTAGCATATTGAGTTGAGCTACACTATCGGCAGTCACTTCAGCCTGAACGTGTAAATATGGCTTACTTCGGGTAAAATGAGCGGATACTTCAGAGTAGCCTTCCGGAGGCTTATTAAATATCTCAGGTTTGATAAAACTTAATATCCTTCGCCTGTAATCAATTTTGATGACGTATCGCTTAAAAAAATTAGCTCCAATGATCCCGTGAATTTCAACTCCTGTATAGTCTTCTATTCTAAAATAATCTTCAGCTAATATCAAAATATCCTGATTACTGCCATGTAGTTTATTGAGATCGAGTTTGACACCACGTGCGAGGTAAGCGATTAATTCAGTGCTCATATCTGCCCCCAGAATCTTAAATTCCTTTTCATAGGAAACATTGAATAGATCTGTGATCTCCCGTTTGTTGAGAATGGTGTACTCAGCTCCGGTATCAAAGATGAATTTGAGTGGAAGTACCTTATTGAAAATTAAATCCACTATGATGAAATCATTTTTGTAATCAAAGGGAATATCTATGCGATCGACACCCGCTTTCATCTCTAATCCCACGGTTTGTCCCACTAAGCTAAAATAGCTTAGGAAGGCAAACAGTAATAAAATTATAGTTTTGGGCATGATTCAGTTTTGGCTATGGGTTGCTGTAAGATAATAACAAATAATCCAATCAGTAAATTTGTATGACTGTTATGTTGATTCGGAATTGAGAATAATCTTAAAATGGTATAAAAAAACTAAGTACTTTTGTACCAACCAGCCAATAAAGGTCTAGACTTAAAAGATACTGGCATGGAACTGTCTATAGTAAAGTAAAAGTCCCTTAATTATGAATTGTTGTAAATTTTTTGAAAAAAGTACTTTAGTTGCCATCGTTTTGCTTTTATGCTTCAGCTCTTGTAAAGAAGATGTAAATCCGAATTATCAGAAAGAAGCGAGTGAGCCTGACCATTTGCATACTTCATTAAAGCAGCTGACGGATGTGATTGTACATGATATATTTTCACCACCCGTCGCTAGCCGTATTTATGCTTATTCCTGCATAGCAGCTTATGAGCCTCTGATTCATGATCATCCAAATAAATATCAATCATTTGCTGGTCAACTGAAAGGACTTGAAGTGTTTCCACAACCAGAAGATGGAAAAACGTACTGCTATCCGTTGGCAAGCACAAAAGCTTTTTTGCTAACCGGTAAAGCTATGATATTTTCTGAACTCAGCATTGAAGAGTTTGAGACAGAACTATTAGCTAAATATCAAGCGATGAAGATGCCAAAAGATGTCTACGAGCGCTCCATCAAATATGGAGAAGAAGTGAGTAAGCATATTCTTGCTTGGGCTGATTCCGATATGTACAAAGAAACCAGAACCTTTCCAAAGTATAGTATTCCGGAAGATGTAACTAAATGGACGCCAACTCCTCCAGATTACATGGATGGAATTGAACCACATTGGATGAAAATCAGGCCGATGGTATTGGATTCTGCTAAGCAGTTTGTACCTCCTCCTCCTACACCTTTCAACATGGATAAGAAGAGTAAGTTTTATGAAGAGTTGATGGAAGTTTATAACGTAGTGAAAAATGCGACTAAAGAACATTTGGATATTGCTCAATTCTGGGATTGCAATCCTTACGTATCACATCATAAAGGACATGCAATGTTTGCTACAAAAAAAATTACACCTGGTGGACACTGGATGGGAATTGCATATATCGCTTCCAAAAAATCGGAGGCTGATATTATGAAAACGGCGGAAGCCTATGCCATGACATCCATTGCTCTTTTTGATGGTTTTATTAGTTGCTGGGATGAGAAATATCGCTCCAATCTAGTGCGACCAGAAACGGTAATTAACAGAAAAATAGATGAAGATTGGTTACCGCATTTGCAGACACCACCATTTCCTGAATACACGAGTGGGCACAGCGTGATATCAACTGCAGCTGCAGTGACATTGACCAATATTTATGGTGAAAATTTCGCCTTTGTAGATAGCACTGAAGTGGAATACGGTTTACCGCCAAGGTCATTTACCTCTTTCTTTAATGCTTCTCAAGAAGCAGCAGTTAGTCGCCTATATGGTGGAATTCACTACCGTCCTGCTATTGATTATGGAGTAGATCAGGGACGGGAAGTTGGTAAGCTTGTAGTCAGTCGAGTTAAGCCAGGACGCTAAACTAAATCAATCAAAGTAGGAGTGACAGTTTCAATATCAGTACAGGTAATTGCCTGAAAAACTGAGATTGAAACTGTCACTTAAACTGTTACTATTTTATCCTTTCAAGCCCTTCAAGAATTCCATCATCTGTGGAGCAGATCTGAATCCAACCGCTTGTTCCAATTTATTCAATTCAGGATCAAATACAATAATAGTAGGGTAGCCTCTGACTCCTAATGTTCCAGTAAATTGGTGCATCGCATTTCTACGATTTTTAGGAAGTGTGGAATTGAATTGTGGATTTTTATATTCCTTTCCTTTTACGTTGACAGGGTCAGGACCTTCTGCGTTAAATTTTACAGCATGGTAGTTTTTGCCAATGTAGTTGATCAATTCTGGATCCTTAAAAGTGCTGTTCATCATCATCTTACATGGGCCACACCAAGGCGTGTATACATCCACTAAAACTTTACGAGGATTTTTTTCATTTGCTTTTTGAACCTCATCGAGTGTCATCCATTGAATGGCATCATAGTTTTCTTTTACTGCTGCAGTTGTTGTTGCTGCGGCTTCCTGGCTGCCATTGTTGCAACTGGCTAGGAATAAGACCGCAATTAGAATAGGTAAATACTTCATTGTTAGAAAATTTTATACTTAATTAAATTTATTTGTTATTAATTTATTTGTAGGCAAACATCCCGTGGAGGGTGTTTTCTAGTTCATCCACGTTTATATTTTTTGCAATTATTCGGCCTTCTTGATCCAGCAAATAATTGGTGGGTAAAGAGTTGACATTGAAAGCATCAAAGATAGGAGATTCAAGTCCTTTTAGGTCAGAAACTTGTACCCAATCTAGTTGATCTCGTTGGATGGCACTCATCCAACTATTAGCGCTAGAGTCAGCAGAAACGGCATATATTTCAAATCCTTTGTCTTTAAATTCATTGTAAAGGGGCTTAAAATAGTAACAATTTTCCTCATTACAAACCATACAATAGGAGGCCCAAAAATCAACGAGCACAAGATGCGCATTCAATTCTGATAAAGCAACTGTTTCTCCATCCGGATTTTGCAAAGCTACCTCTGGAAATTGCATGCCTAAATCCAAGCCAGTAAGGGATTTTATAGCGGTAGGTGCTTGGGCTCGAAATTGAAATAGGGCAAAACTCAATATCAATGCAACACTGGCCGCGATAGCAATAAGCGGGGCTAACGATTTACGTTTTGCCAGAGCTCTTCGCCCAATGTTTAACTCTTTGTTGATGCTTTCCCAATCATTTGAGGAGGTATCAATAAAGTCGAATTGATCTTTATTATCGTTGAAAAAATCTTCTAATTTATCCATTGAGTTTATTTATTTAACAACTTGCTTAGTTATTTATGTCTCCTTTTCTGTGGCCAACAATTCCTTCAAACGCTTTTTTCCTCTATTAAACTGAGTGACAGAGGTCGATACTGTAATGTTTAAAATAGATGCAATTTCCTTGTGATCATATCCTTCAATTAAATACAAACTTAGTACAGTTCGATAGCCTTTAGGTAATTTCAAAAGGCACTGTTTTATGTTTGTTATGCTAAGTTGTATATTCGTTTCATCAATTGGTTCGATTGTTTCTGGTGTATCCTGATCTGTTAATTCCGTGAAGGACCATTGTCCGTTTTTTTTGTGGTGATTGATGGCTGTGTTTACCACAATTCGTTTTACCCAAGCGGGGAATGTACTAAGTTCTTTGAGCGTTTCCATTCCTCTAAATATTTTTATAAATGCTTCCTGCAGTACATCCCGAGCATCTTCTTTATTCCAAACAATTCGATAAGCCACGTTCAACATCGACTGAGCATAGCGGTGATAGAGCCTACTTTGGGCCTGGCGATCTCCTGCCTTAGAAGCTTTGATCAGCTCGATTTCTGTTTCAGAAACTGTTTTTTTCAACTGTTGTTGGTGAATCGTCATTTATACATGGTCTTGCCGAAGTCTAATTCTCCTTATTTCGTGGAGTATTAAAGAGTATATATGAAAGACCATTGATTAAAAGGAATATTGCACGTTGAGGTACATTTTTGTAAAAATACTTAAAGAATTAGAATTGGAATCGAAATGTGAACATTTCGGGCCACCAAGCAGGATTAGAATGGTACTCAATCGGGGGATACTCATTTCGATAACTCTCCAACTCCTCACTTTGTCATCCTAAGCGGAATCGAAGGATTCCACTTTCCATTTTTTATGTCAATAAAAAACATTATTTTCACTTCATGGCCAAACTAAAAAAGAAACTAACGCTCTACGGTTTGACGATGGTTGCCGTAGGTTCCTGTATTGGATCAGGGATATTTCGATCACCCGGACAAGTTGCCGAGGCAGTTCCGAATCATACGCTGGTGTTGGCTGCTTGGTTGTTGGGAGGGGTGATTGCTTTGACGGGAGCACTTACCTTCTCAGAGTTGGGAGCTATGTTTCCAAGAGCTGGTGGAGTGTATGTGTACCTGAAAGAAGCCTATGGTGATTTTGTTGGTTTTCTCTACGGCTGGGTAATTTTATTGGTGGTGAATACTGGTGCACTGGCAGGGTTATCGATCACCTTTGCAGATTATATGACTGCGTTTTTTCCGATGGATCATACAGGGAAAGTTCTGCTGGCATCACTAACAATTATTCTACTTACGGGAATAAATATAATCGGAGTAAATATTAGTCAAGTATTTTCCAATCTTTTTACCACCTTGAAGTTAGTTGCTATTGCTGGGATTATTATTGCGGGTTTTTATTTTTATGATGCCTCCAAAGTAAGCCTTGATTTCTCAATGGCAACGGTTCCAGAAAAACCAGTCAGAGGTATGTTGATTGCCTTGATCGGGGTTTTGTGGTCAGTAGGAGGTTGGCATCATGCTTCGTACTTATCGGGCGAGGCTGTCAATGCAAAACGCGATGTACCGCGAGCAATGATTCTTGGTGTGTTGACGGTGACTGTTACTTACATTTTGGTTAACCTGGCGTATATGATGTTGTTGCCATTAGAAGCGATAGCTGCGTCGGATAAAGTTGCTGGTGATGCAGTGGCTACTGTTGTTCCGTTTGGTGGGAAATTGATGGCTGTAGTCATTGCTTTCTCTGTATTTGGAACGATTGGAATTTACACGATGTCTGCTCCTCGGGTTTATTTTGCGATGGCGAAAGACGGAGTCTTTTTTAAGTCGCTTGCTAAGTTACATCCCAAATATCAAACACCAGCAAATGCAATGATTGTGCAAGCTGTGTGGGCTATTTTTCTTTTGGTGCTTTGGGGTAAGTTTGAAGATTTGATTTCCTATGTTACTTTTATGGACATCTTGTTTATGACGATGGCAGGTGCTGCAATTTTTATTTTTAGAAAAAACAGGAAAGAGGTGGAGCGCCCTGTTCGTGCCTTGGGCTACCCCATAGTTCCAATCATTTTTATTTTGATTTCTACTGCTTTTGTCGTTAGTACCTTTTTTGGAAAGCCCCAACAAGCATGGGGTGGTTTATTTATTTTGGGAATAGGCTGGCCTGTTTACTATTACTTTAAATCTTTAGAAACTAAATAAATCATTACAAGAGGAATGACCAAAGCGATTCTAATTCCAGTGTAAACAAAAGGAACGATATAGAACAATATTTCCATAAATATTCCCTTAGATATTCCAGCATTGATTTCCATGATTGAGTTTGGTATCCCAAATAGAATCAATTCAAAAATGAAGATCAAAAGGTATCCGCTTACAATTTTAAAATTTGTCATAGCATTTTTCCAATTGTAAACCCTATTTATTCCAAATACTAAAAGTGCAGAGATCAAACTCATTAAAGCAAATGGGCTAATATGGAAGTTATTAAAATTTCCGAAAAAAGCTAGTACGAATAATAAAGTATTGCCAAAGATCACAGCCTTCAGGCCACCCTTCTTATTCTCAAATTGATAACTAGCCAACATCATTTCACGCTTAGTTTTCATGACTTAATATTTTGATTTGTAATGGTAAATATTTTAAGTAATTACTTATGTCAAGATGAGAATAATTAATTTATGCTGCCAGATCGTTGGTCGGATTTCCGTCTAGCTTAGTCGAGTATGAGAATGAAAAAGATATTGGACTAGAGGAAGGGAGGGCATTTTTGGAAAATTTTTTAAAAAAAATAAGTGCCCAGACATTAGATTCGGACACTTATTTTTCTAAGATAAAAAGTGATTTATAATAGTTAAGCAGGTACTCAATTTAAACTATATAATAATTTCTGTGTCTTTTAAACTTATACTTCTCCAATTTCCTTCAGCAATAGCTACGGCTATTACCTTGAAAATTGGCTCGTCTAAATTCAAAATACATCAGAACTTATCCT
>CAKZUK010000190.1 GCA_937921775.1 uncultured Saprospiraceae bacterium | reverse complement strand
ATGCTCAAACGTACAAGCATACATACGGATACCATCTACTCCCCACATTTTGATGTGTCCGTCCATTCTTTCATCAAAGCGATAGTCATCATCGATTCGGAAGGTGCAGTCTCTAAAATAACTCAGATTACCCGCATGGTCCCCTAATGTGTTTGTATTTACATATCGGTTGAATTGTACCCCACGAGCATTATTGAAAAAATTAGTTCCTATCGCGGTAATGATTCCTCCAGTTTCGTTATTAGCAGCATCCGAATTTGCGGTATTGTACATGCGCACGGCTGTGACAGCATGCTCTATTGTTGAGTTGTAGAGTATGATTTTTCCTTGGTTGTTGGCGCCGTATTGATTTAGTTGGTTGTCACCCCATACTTGGATGCCTGCCCAGGTAGACTCGCAGTTGGTGCTGGTCATGAGGGTGTTATTATAGGTATAGAGGGTGGAACCTTTTTCTACTACTAGGCGGGCTCCTGGAGCGAATTGGAGTTCGAGACCGGAGATGTTGAGGGTACTGTTGTTGGAGATTCTTATTTCGTTTTGTACACGGACTATTGGGGAGTTTGCGAATGGGTTCATTCCTGCGGTCCAAGTCTGGGACAGTCCTCCGTCTACTTCGTAACTAATTGCCTCATAAGCAGCTATTGCACTACAACATTCCATTTCAATCCCATTTACATAAATGTCTTGATAATTGAATCCGTCTATTTGATCGGGTAGCGTTTTATATGGAGAGTTCTCTGAATCACTATAAGTAACAATATTGTTATTACCTAAACCTTGTATGGCATTAGGGGTAAACGTAGAAGTATTTAAATCGTATTCTCCTAGATTATCAGTCCCCGCAAAATACATTCTACCATTAGATGCTAGTTCAATATGAGATTCGTCATACTCCTCACTCCCATCAATTGGTTCTGTCATACCAGTATTAAAATTTCTTATAGAGACTCCGCTATTTTTCAAACTAAGAAATAAAAAATTATTATCTGAGCTAAATTCATGTCCTGAAATAAAATTACTCACTGAAAAACCACCAATCGGACCACCTGGAAATGATGTATCTAATTCTCCAGTCTCTGAATCTAGATGTAATATTCTTACAACCTCCAAAGCACTTCCTTCTGCGAAGACTAACATTCTTCCGTCATGCGATAAGTCTACTTCCCGTGGAAAATAACCGTTGGCTGAAGAACCTATTTGTTCGTGTATTATGGTACTCGCTGCTTGGTCACTAATACCATTGGAATTAATATTATGTTTTCGTACCCTACCCACTACAATATCTCCAGAACCTAGTTCTTCATCTTCACTAGAAACTACATATAGAAAATACGGACTTGTAACAGAATTGGTTTTACGTATAGCAAAACCAAGCGTGTGAGATATACTTGGACTATCCCACATACCTAAGGAAAGATTCTTTTTCGTGGGAGTCAGATCACCAATAAGTCCGCTAGTCTCATCATTTTCAAGAGTTAAATCTAACTCTGAATAATAGAGTTCAACTGAAAGCGTCTGATCTTCGTCATCGAAATATCGACTGAATATAATGAAATATTTACAAGTACTACCTGGTACTGGAACCACCCCTATCTCTGATCTGACACCTTCTTCTTGATACTGACCAGCATTAGTATCATTCAAAAGAACATCAATCAATTCTCCCTCTTTTGAGAAAATACGCTGGCCCGAGATAAAAAACAAGAGATCTCCTTCGGGTCCATAAAATCCATTGGATGCTCCTATGTCAAATCCAGTAGAAAGAGATGCGGGCAATTCACTAACAATTGGAGGATCAATTTCAAAATCAATTTGTTTTCCATTCAAATGCCATTTACTTAATTGTGATTGACCATAACAAATGGATGAAAAAGAGAAAAGATATACTAATATTAAAAAAGAATATCTACGATAATTTTGGGCTGTTTTTTTCATGATAAACTAAATTTTAGATTTAAGAATGGGCATAGCATTGGCTGGCCAAGCCTTTACCATTACCAGGATTAACTATGATTAATCAATATGTAAAAATTAAAAAAGTACTATTTCTTTATTTTAGATTAGCTCTTGTTGCTCTTATTCCACCTTGACAACAATCTCGCGTTTTACAATTCCACTTTTACTTTTAAACAGAAACAAGTAGGCTCCGTTAGGACAATCACTTATATCGATCGTAAAACTGGTTGTAGTATTGCTATTAGACTGAATTCTCGCCAACTGTCCCATCATATTATAAATTTCAATAGAAAAGACATTTATCATTTCGGGCGAAGTAATATGAAATATGCCATACCCAGGATTAGGATAGATTATAGCTTCTAAATTTATTGCTGAAGCATTTTCATTAACACTACTAAGAAAACCTTCCTCGGTAACTTTTATCAAAAAAGCAGAAGTTGAGGTTTCACCGGAAATGAGAATGCCTCCATCCGAAGCTTGTACAATATCATGAGGAGAGTCGAAGTCATTTCCATCAATAATAGTACGAATCCACATTACCTCTCCGCTGGGAGTCATTTTGACAAGAGCAACATCTCCACTGGTATTATCATTATAATCGTACATGGCAAGAAGATAATTCCCGTCGTTTGCTAATGTTAGCGATCTTGGAGAAAAACCAGCGTTACCCATCTGAATAATTTTCGTCCAAATAGTATCCCCTTCCAAATTAGTTTTTAGCACATAGGTCTCATTATAGCTGTTATTACTAAAACTAGTCGTCGATCCAGCTGATATAATAGCATCATGAGTAGCAATCAAACCACCTCTTCCGCTTTCAAAGAAATCCCAACCATATGTTTTTGACCAAATCTCTTCGCCATCAGCATCCGTTCTTAAAATCCAATTTTCTTTTACGAATGGAAGACCTAAATCAGCTTCTCCCCTAAAAATAAATCCAGAATCTGGTAATACTTCTACATCTATAAACAGTTCAAAATCCTCGCCTATGGTATAGCTTTTATTCCATTCCTGATTACCAAAGCTATCTACCTTTAAGGCATAACCATCAGCAAAAGAGCTATCTGGTTCTAATCGATAACCAGCAACTATAAAGCCTCCATCGGGACAAAGCTTAAGGTCAAATAATCCATCAACCCCGTCTGTCATATAAGTTTTTGTCCAAAGAGTATCCCCATTTTCATCTAAGCGTAGGAGAAATACATCTTCAAAGTCACCCGAAAATTCTTCGCCGGACGTCTCTGCCCCTATCATATAGCCACCATCTGGCAATGAAATCACAGCTCTGGATACATTTCTCGCCGAGTTCCCATATATCTTATGCCATTCTTCATTACCCAGACTATCTGTTTTAATGACAAGAATCCGGTTTACACCAATACCCAAGCCATGATAACCTGACATAATGTATCCCCCATCTTGAGTTGCAGCCAAAGCATAAGCTTTGTCAGCTCCTCCAAAATCATAAGTCTGATAAAAAGTAGAAACCTGCCCAAACAAAAAATGGCAACTAAGCAGAACGCTTAATAGGCTAAGTGAAATTTTAGATTTTATTTTTAGCTTCATTTGAGGTGGTTTGTTTTGTGGTATTAAGCAACACGCTGTTATGTAAATATACTACAAAAAAAAAACTATGCTCCAACTAAAATGAAATATTAATGTTATTTTTAACGTATTGACTTTGCAAATTAGGTGTTTATACCCTAGGGGGTGCGAGACCGCTTCGCTAGTCCTACGCCAGATCCTTCGTCAAGTCTTCATCTCCCGAAAAGGCTACGGCCTACCCGTACGGAATCACTTTGTTGAGATACCGGTTCGCCTTTGGCGAATCTGATAGATCGCTTCGCTGAGGGCCTTTCACTCGACCGTGGCGCGCTATTGCAGAGCCCGCGGACTCCTATTGGTTTATCATCATTTTTTGTAACTCTTCAGTTCTTTTCGTCAAAAGGTAAAATTCATCTGGATTTCGGATCTCGGACTTCACAGGCTGACCTATAATTGATTTTGGTCTTTGGAACAGGGTCTAAATGTAAAATTCTAAACAAGTGTTTAAAAGCCAAGGTATAAGAAAACAACATTCTTGGTCGGCCTGTTCAGTCCGGAATCCGAAACACCCGTTTTAGTATAATTCACTCTGAATAGTCATCATTTTTTTATATTTGCCTGAGCATTAGAAATATGTTCTAACTAAAGCATACAAACAAAAAAAATGAGAATCATCATCATAGGAGCAGGCATCACAGGATTATGCGCCGCTTACTATCTACAAAAGGCTGGACACGAAATTATTATTTTAGACAAAAGCGACCTAAAAGACGGCTGCTCTTATGGCAATGCTGGAATGATTACGCCTAGCCATATCATTCCACTAGCTTCTCCAGGTATTGTGGCTAAGGGGATTCGTTGGATGTTTAATTCAGAGAGCCCCTTTTATATTAAGCCGCGAATGGATTTAGATTTATTGACTTGGGCTTGGAAATTCTATCGCTCGGCGAATGAGGAAAATGTAAGACGCTCCATGAAGTTAATATTGGATTACAACATGATGAGCAAGGGTTTGTATCAGCAAATGGCGGAAGAAGAATCTTTTGAATTTTCCTTTAAGGAAAAAGGTATTTTGATGTTGTACAAAACGGCGAAAGCGGAAGAGGAAGAATTGGAAGTTGCGGAGCAAGCGAAGCAGTTTGAGATGGTGACTAAACGATTGACTGCTGCTGAGGTGCAAGCTATGGAACCAAATAATCGACTTGATATTCGTGGAGGCATACACTATCCCAGTGATGCGCATTTGTCGCCAGACTTATTGATGAGTGGACTCAAAAAGGTTTTGGTAGAACGAGGTGCTATCATTCAACATGGCGTAGAGGTCAATAATTTCATTTCTGAAAAAGGAAAGATTACGGGCTTATCAAGCAACAAAGGAATCTATCATGCGGATCAATATATCTTGGCAGGTGGTTCTTGGACACCTCAACTTGGGAAAGGTTTGGGAGTGCAACTTTCCCTACAAGGCGGCAAGGGCTATAGCTTTACGATAAAGGATTTGAAAAACAATTTAAATTACCCTTCCATTCTCACCGAAGCAAAAGTGGCCGTGACTCCGATGGGGAATAATCTAAGATTTGGTGGCACGATGGAAATTGCGGGTTTGGATTTATCCGTCAACTCTAAACGTGTAAAAGGTATTGTCAAATCAATTCCCAATTATTATCCGGACTATGACTTTCGTCAAAACTTGCCTCAGAAAGTTTGGAGTGGCTTGCGACCTTGTACGCCAGATGGGCTTCCGTATATTGGTAAAGCGCCGAAGTATGACAATGTTGTTGTCGCGGCTGGGCATGCGATGATGGGATTGAGTTTGGGGCCGGCCACGGGAAAGTTAGTGCAGGAGTTGGTGGATAGAGAGAAAGCTAGTTTGCCTATGACTTTATTTGATCTTAGTCGTTTTAGTTGAAGCTAGAACGCTAAATTATCTTTTTCCGTTTCCATAAATTTTGTTCTTGCTATTCTTCGTTCACTCCTGTCACTATTCCTCCTTCAAGTCAAGCTCATTTTTTTTTGCAAAAAACAATCCTCATGCAGCGAATTCGATTTTAATAGGAATATACCTATAGGCGCAGCTTACTAGAGCACAAAAAATAGAGGGTTTAAAACTCCCAGCTATGAAAATTAAACAGTATTTTGAAAAATCCTTCTTCGAAAAATATAAGATAATGAAAAAATTAACTCTGTTAACCTTAGTCCTTCTCACCTTTTTTGCTTGCCGCAAAAACATAGAAGAGAATCTAACTACCACCACTACAATTACTCCTCCCATCATTACAGAAGTGGACTATGAACCTGCAGTCATTGAGGTCATCGCTACGCTTTTTGGTGAAGTTTATGACGAATCAGGCACTCCGATTTCGAACGCTGCGGTGACCTTGGATAACAATAATACAAACACTGATGACAAAGGGCGTTTCGTTTTCAAGGACATAAGTATGAACAAACTTGGCGCCTATGTTGAGGTCAACAAAAATGGATTCTTCCCGGGCTCCGATCGATTTTTTCCAGAGGAAGGTTCTGTCAACTATGTAAAAATTACATTACTTGATAAAAGTAATATTGGTAACTTCCCTTCAGGTGAGGGTGCGCTCATTAGTAGTCCTGAAGGAATCAGCATTGACTTTCCTGCTAATGGTGTAGTTGATGCCGATGGCAATCCTTATGAAGGAACGGTTGAAGTTGCAGCTCGTTGGATTGATCCTACTGCGACTAACTTGCAAGAGATTATGCCAGGTGGCTTACAAGGTCTTATGCCTGGCGGTGTACAAGGAAATGGGGATACATTTGAAGAGGTAGCTCTAGCCTCATTTGGTATGATGGCTGTGGAGTTAGAAGGAAGCAACGGTGAAGCCCTCAATCTTGGCAACGATAAAAAGGCTACACTCACATTTCCTGTTCCTACTGAATTATTAGCTAATGCTCCTGCGACCATTCCACTTTGGTATTTTAATGAGTCAGTTGGAATGTGGGTAATCGAAGGAAGTGCAACTTTACAAGGTGCTGAATATATAGGTGAAGTCTCACATTTTTCTTTTTGGAATTGCGATGCTCCATTTGATGTGGCCAAAGCATGCGGGATTGTTTTGAGTTCTACTGGTACTCCACTCGCCAATGCAAACATTAAAATAACTATTCTTTCAAGTGGAGTGTCAAGGATGGGATGGACCAATAGCAATGGGGAGTTCTCTGGTAAACTTCCTGCAAATGAAATTCTTGAACTGAATGTTTTCGAAAACTGGTACTGTACAGAATTATACACTACTAACATCGGCCCTATCCCTACATCCACCGATACGACAACCTGTTTTGATTTGGGAACTTTTAACCTTACCAATACAAGTCAGGAAATAGACATCACTGCTACTGTGCTAGACTGCGCTGGAAGTCCTGTTACGAATGGTTGGCTAGAAATTAACTTAAATGGGAATAACTACTCATTTTATATAGAAGATGGTAGCAATGTCTCGATGATTCTTCTCAATTGTACTAATCAAAGTGAGTTAACAGTTTTAGCTGGCAATATTGATGATCTAAAGGTAAGTGATCAAGCAAATTATAACATTACATATCCTTTAGATCTCGGTACTATTACAGCTTGTGATAATACGTTGCCAGAATGGTTAATCGTAGACATAGAAGGCGACATGACCACTTATCCTAGCGTGTCTTTTGGCTATGACGCAGGAACTGATACGCTAACATTAAGTGCTCAAATACCGGGTCCAAACAACGAGCTTGTTCAATTTAGCTTAATAGATGTTACAGAAATAGCTCCAGCTTCATATGACAACTCAAATATACAGTATAGCAATATAGTAGTACCATCAACTACCGGAGGATTTTTAAACTCTAGTTGTGGTATTGGCTCTTGTACTTTTTCGCAACTTGACATTCAGGTATTCGGAGCTGTTGGCGAACTTGTAACTGGTACCATTAGTGGAACCTTAGACTTTTACGATAGTGGAACGACAAGCAATGTCACCAAAGATATAGATATCACATTCAGTATATTCAGAGATTAAAACAAATTGCTGACGAAGTCCTAAGCTTACTTCGTCAGCAGTTTTAGAAAACTAAAACGAAAAAAAATTCGATTTGAAAAAATACACCCCCCAAGAAATAATACGAGGTTGCAAAAAGCAAGAGCCTCGTTTTCAGAAAGCACTGGTCGTTCAGTACTCAGGGCTTTTGATGGCGGTGAGTCGACGATATACAAAGGATCAATCTAGTTCAAAAGATATTTTACAGGAAGCATTGATTCAAATATTAAAATCGATCACCAACTACAAAGAACAAGGCACGTTTGAGGCCTGGATGAAACGAATTGTTATCAACACTGCGATTAAATATTTTAGTAAAAACAGTTTTAAAAATGAGCTTTACACTATTGATGATCAACCTGAAAATTCGGTTGAACCTGGTGCATACTCCAACATGGCAGCTGCGGAATTAATGGAAATAATCAACCAACTTCCAGATTCATACCGCACCATTTTCAATCTCTACGCTATCGAAGGATATAGCCACAAAGAGATTGGTGAGATGCTCAGCATTACAGAAAGTACGTCCCGCTCTCAACTTACAAGAGCACGTGCTTCCTTGAAAAAAATATTAATCACAAAAGAAAAAATCAGACTTAGAATATGAATACTGAATTTGAAAAACACGCACGTGAGCAATTCGATGGGCTCGAAGTTACGGTAGATACCGATGCTTTGTGGGCCAACGTATACCCGCACGTAAAGGAAGAAAAAGGCAACCGTAAGGTTTTCTGGTTTTTCTTACTTGGACTTTTAGTTGGTGTAACTGCCATTGGTCTTTTTAATTTCAAGCAAGGAAATAATACTAGTGCTAACAAGTCGACCGAAGCCACTACTTCAGCTACCAGCATTATAACCGAACCAATAGGAAGTAGCGATCAAACTGACCTAAACAATCAAGTTACCGCTATGTCAATTGGCACAACGGCTGACGATGTAAAAACAAATCCTAGCATTTTAGAGCTAACTGAAAGCGATTTTGAGAAAGTAGAAACCCGTCTAAATACGGCAAGTAATAAGGACACTACAGCTTCAAGCCTAACAACGAAGACAAAGTCTATTTCACAGAAAAAAAGTCCAAGCACCGCAAGTAGTCAATCTAATCAGAGTAATAAAAAGGATGCTATAGCTTCTGATCTTTATAACGAGAAAACGCCTATTACAAGCAAGGAGACCACTCCCCTTCCGACTAACAAAGAAGCCTTTACACAAAAGGAAAAAGCCCTAATCGCAGCAGATAGAAAGTCACTGACCAATACTTTATTAATTCAAGCTTTAAATGCAAGTGTTATCGATCAAAGAGATGATTCTAAAATTCCTGAGTCGCAACAAAAAAATGCTTTAGACACTTATGTAAAAAACTTAAGTCGATTAAAGAAGGCGACTAAAAAACTACGAGTTGGAATTGGCGTTTATGGTGGAGTTAGTAAATCGACCAGTGAGTTATCCACAAATGATACCATCGGTGTCAATTATACAGCCGAAAGAAATACATCGGAAAAACAATTAGAAACCGCTCACTTAGGCCTTGGAATATCTGTCTATAGTAACAAACATTTATATCTTAGAAGTGGTGTCGAGTATACTCGGATTGCTAGTGTGTTTAGTAGTAACTCAAGCTTAACTACTATTGACAGTACTTGGGCTGCAAAAGAAATCACAGTCAACACCATTACGGGAGAAAGAGACACCATATTTGGAAATGTTCCCTCAATCACTACTAACGAATTCACAAAAAAACATTATAACTACATTCACTTAATTGACATACCAGTCATCATTGGCTATCAGTTTGAATACGAGCCTTGGTCTGTTGGTATTGAAGGTGGCATCTATGCGAATATATCTGCCAAGTATACTGGTGATATTTCAAGCACAGCGAGTGATTCGTTTTACGACTTGGAAGCGGATGAAGACAAATGGTTCAAAACCAATATCGGTGTTCAACCTTTTATTGGCTTGAATGCAGCTTATAATGTGTCTGACAATTTTCAGGTACATTTCTCGCCGGGTTTCCGTTTTGAAACACTTTTTTCTACGGATAAGAATCCGGTCAAGGAGAAGCATGCTAGTTTGGGTATACGGTTTGGTGTGCGTTATATCTTTGACTAAGTGAGACTGCCCTACAATGAGATCGCTGGGCTAAGAGATTGACTTACCTTTGGTAATTTTATTAGACCCTTCCTCTGAGAGACTTCACTCGATCGCAACGCTTTATCGCGGAGCTATCTTAGTGAGCAAGTTTCTCAGCGGAGCGGTACATCAAGTATAGCCATACCGTTCTAGTATATCGCTATATTCCGTTTCGAAAAATGTTTCTAATTTTGGTGTAAAGTGTTCTTTCCACTGACTAGGATTTGGATTACGTACATGGCTATCTTTTTTCTTAGGAGAGTAAGCGTATTTTTTTGCAAAATAAATTACCTTCTTTTTTTCGATGGGATTGAGTTGTAAGTGATCAGCAATCGCTTTAAAGGTTTCCACTTCGTTACCAAGAATATCTTCGTAACGAAAAATTTTTATAAACTCATTCTCTTCCCATGTCCGATAAGAAGTGAGATGATGTTTTCGAAATTCAATCTCAGCCATTAGTCCCTCTTCCAATGAAAGTCCACTCAGATATTCAGCATAGGAAATTCCTAAGGGCATGTTCTTAGGTAGATTACCATTAATGGGTTCCCAATATTTGTTGGTTGGATTTTTCATTCTAAACCAAGGTTCCGCACCTCGTTTATGATAGAAATATCCAGACACAACTAGATCACGTGGGTCACGTACAAATCGAGTGATTCGGTATTCCTCGCTCAATCGATTAGTTTCTATTGCAAAACTATTTGTAGAAGCTACCCGATATTGTTTTGCATTATTATAAAACCAACCTTCAATACTTTCATAATGAAAATAACGAGATCTTCTTCTGAGCAATGACTTGCTTATCGATTTTTCCATTACACGAATAAAATACATCGTCAGGCATTTATGATAAGCAGCATGTATCCTAAGCATAACATTTGGTTTAGATGAAGGCAGTTTTCTCAACACCTAAATGTAAGAAATATACCAAAGAAAAACGTTCCTCACCAAATAAATCAATCTCACAGTAATCTCTTACAGCTCAGATACCTCAATACTTATTCTGCCCAATTCGACAAAAAATCAGCAATGATAGTTTCCTTTTTTTCAGCTTCGTATGGTGTTGTATTATAGTCAAAATAATTTTCAAAAATTTGAGCCTTATCAATAGGTTGACTACATAGGCCAACGTAAGTTCCCGTATAACCCCTTACACCAAAAGTAAAAAGATACACCTTATAATCTTTACCAGAGTGGCTATGTTTTCTAGTATCAATTATTTCAAAGTTCGTCATTACATCATTATCATCCTGAATATTTCTTGCGGCAATTGATTCGACTATTTTTTCTTGCGTAATCAAGTGAGCTGGAATTTTATCCAAATTATTTTCGTAATCTGCTGCTCTCAATAATCGATTCCATTGATAGGGATTCTCGATTATTTTTTCAAAGGCAGCAGTCTCCACTTCTTCATTTCGCACCAGCATAGCATCAACAATATTGGTCAATAGAAAAGCATCTGGGATATTTTTTACCCGTTTATAATAAGCACCGACTTCTTTAGATTCCTTAAAAAATCCAAATAGATAATTCAACTTATTCAAATGTGAGTAAAAGTCAAATTCGACAATAGAGTCTTGGGCTTCCTCCAGCTTATTCGTTGTAACAATTGTATTCGCTTCTGCTAAAAGTTTAGGAAGACATGGTTTTACCATTTCAACATAATTAGAATCGCTATAACATGCCCTTAGAAAAACATCATAAACATAAAAGCTAAAAGACGGATCATCCGTTAATCTCAACATAGGATCAACATAATTCATGGTCAGACTCATCGTGTCTAAAAAATTATTAAATAAAGTAGCATGAACCAGATTAACCGTTTTATCTTTTGGCAAATCAGCCGATAACTTAAAGAATAGATCGAAGGCTCGTTTAGATTTAAACGTAGCTAATGTATTCAGTGCATCTAATTGTAGTCTTCTGTTCTTTTTATTTTTGTAAAATATTTTTTCAATAAAGGCGATTGTAGTTTCATCATTAGTGTATTGAAATTCTCTTAGTAAAACAGATTTCACTTGTCCTACTCTTTCGTCGTTTCCTGATATCTTTTTTTCTAGTGTCTTATAAATTCGAGGTAAATCTTTAGGCGAAAGTTCGACAAAATCCATCGCCTTTAATGCATGATCTAAAGCAACTGTATCCTTAGCTTCAAGTCCTTTAAACAAAAGATCCTTTTTATCTTTAATCAAATAATCTTTTCCGTGTGGATTGTTATTTTTGAACGAGTTAAAAAATTGCCAAGCAATATCTTCATTTAGTTCCTTGCTTATATTTACAGTCAAATCAAAAAGATATATCCCATTATGAAAAAGTAATTCATAGATTATATTATCTGACTTTTCGTTGGGGGTACGAATATAGACCGCTTTACGCCCTTGAAATACGGTATCAATTGCCGAGCTATTTTCATCCGAATAAAATGTTTTTTTTGAAAAATTACTCACCGTGGAATCCTTAGAAGTAGGCATGTAATATGGATTGTAAAAGAAGACATCCATTTCAAAGTTCCCCGAATGCATCGAATCAATTGCCGCATACTCATATTTGTCATAATACGGGTAGCCATCCATTTCTATACGTTCTCTATATACTTTCCCAGGGAAGTTCATCGCATACGTTCCTTCCTCAAAAGCGACAGGACTAAAGGTAGATTCCTGTAAAGGTCGCAATTCCAAACTATTGTAAAATCGTTCTTTTTCTTTTTCGTAATTTCCAGTTTTAGGATGCTCCACACCTAATATCATTCCTCTGTTTCCTCTGTTAAAAACATAAACCTCAAATAAAGTTTGCTTTAGGACATAACTTGCTTTATATGCAAAAAGACCCTGGAGCATCAGAGAATCTATCACAACATCCGGCTTTCCTAGTCGCTCAGTCATTAACGTCAGCGTTGCCATCAACCATGCTTTATTTTCATCCACTGCCATTCCTTCATCCATATTGGAATAACGGGCAAGGTAAGTAATTGACTTTAGTGGATCCCTACAGACCTGCGATTTAAGAATCATTTCACGACCTGATTTACTCTCATATTCCATTTTTACTGGCACACGCTTTTCAGATGGTTCGAATGGAAATGCAACATTAAAAGCTCCTTGTTTAAACTCATACTTTTGCCACTCCTCTTCGGTAAATTCGATGGACTCAAAGAAGGCCTCATAGCTATCTTTTGGAACCATGCCTCCCTCTTTCAATGCACTAAATACATATACAAGTTTGCCTTTTACAAACACTTCCCATATCACATCATTTCCACTTTCATCTTTTGTAAAAAATCGCTTCCCCGCTTTTCCAGTACGAGTTACATCCATTGACTTAAGCAATTCATTGCCTTTACCACCAGTCCAATTTTCAAGAAATTTTTCTTCAATACTATCTACTGCTACGTCTCCTATCATCGCTGCAAGATCCATCACCATATGAATATAAACATGCTGGTCTAATAAATCCATGTTTAAATGCGCCAATGAATTGGGTCCTATTTCTTTGACTTGATCCTTTAAGGAAAGAGCTTCACCTGGAGCTTTCACCTTATATAGATGGGTTTTACTTTCAAATGTTTGCCAAAGCTTAGTTACCGTTTTTTCATAAGTATTTGCATAACCCTCAAAATCCGCTTTCACTTTTCGAACTTTATATCCTTGCCTTTTCAACTCTTCTAGCATCCCTTCCTTTCCTGGAAGATGAGCAGTCCCCACTGCACAAAAAACAGTTTGACTTTTCATTAATCTCATCAAGCCAAGCACCATCTTTTTATTTCGATTGTCCAACATTTCTATATCAAATTCTGTTTGACTCTCCTTGTTGACAAAGGTTGATTCTACTTCACCAAGATCTCCTCTTTGATAGATTTTAATTAATCGTTCATAAGCTAAATTTTTATCTCCCTCACTTACTTCAGTCGTATCACTTTCATCTTCAAAAAGTTTGAAATAGCTTTGAGTTACCCCCAAATAATCTTCCATCTTTTCTAATCCATAAGTTCGATGTCCTTGCTCAGATGCACGTTTCATCAGATACAAATCTACCATCTGATCTTTTTTGACAGTATAATCCGGTTCGTCCCAATCGATCAACAAACCTTCCACAAATTGCGGATCTTTATTGTCCATTTCATCCAGTGACTTTCCAGTTTGTTTTATTATTTTTTTATTAAGCCGATCATATGCTTCAGGACTCAGCATTCCTTTTAGTACATTGGTCGTGTCTCCGTTGAGATAGATTTCCAATATATCATAGATAATCGAATCGATATTAATTTCCATTGCGAAGGCATCCGTTGCGTCAAGGCACAATAAGGTGCTATCTGTAAACTCATGTGCACGTTCGTCCTGCACGTGCATGGTTCCAAATATATAGGAAGGTTTATCCAAATCGTTTCCGGTAATTTCCCAGAGTAAAGCGTGCTTAGATTTGTCAACTTGTGCAAATGAGATTGCAGTGATAAAGCTTAGTAATAGAGTTAGGAGTAACTTCATATTTTTAAATAACTTTTTATTGTTAGGTTTTCCAATCTCAAGGTAGTCAATTTAAATTAATTTCAATATAAAAACGCCCCTCATCAGCATGACCGATGAAGGGCGAATAAATTAACTCCTAATTCACACGCGGTATAGCCGCGAACCTAAGTTACAGTTGCAATTGCAGTGCACTAGATTAAAACCAAAACGCATTATTTATCAATAATTCATGAAAAATTTAAATACTTACTATACAATATCAATCTTTCGAGCAGGCTGTGGTTTTGCTTCCTCTTTTTTAGGAATGACCACACTCAAAATACCGTCTACATAGTTCGCAGCAATGTTTGTGCTATCTACAGTTTCAGGTAAATTAAACAAACGCTTGAAGGCCTTGTAGTGGAACTCACGTCGAGTAAATCGACCATCCTTCTTTTCTTCTTTTTCTTCCTTTGATTCCTTCTTCTCAGAAGAGATAGTGAGCACATCTGCGTCAATCTCTATATTGAAATCTGCTTTACTCATTCCAGGGGCAGCAAGCTCCAACTCAAATTGATCATCAGTTTCCTTTACGTTCACTGCCGGCATAGACCCATTCCATACGGTAAGACCTTGACGGTTATGCTTGATTATTTCATCGTTGAAGATATTATCAATCATTCTTACGATGCTAGGTAGTGGGCTGTTTGTTCTTTTATACTTATTCATTTTTAGATGTTTTTTTTAGTTAAGAAAAGTTTGAAGTACACTTTACCCTGATCAATTGATGTGCCATGCCACTTTTCGGTTTAAAAGTCCGACAAAGGAGCAGTTTGGAAAAATAAAACAAGCCAATTTGTCAGTTTTAAATACTCATACATGTCATATTGTCTTGTTCCATGTCTCTTCTTTATCTAGCTTTCGCGAAAAATAAAAGTAGCTCAACAAAAAAAGCAGGATTGCGACCTTGGCCACAACCCTGCTTCTTTTATCAAACAGTCTAATTTATTTATCAGACCCCATATTCTTTCATCCAAATTATCTTACTACCACTTTTAGTACTCCAATACGGCCATCAGTCATGAGCACTTTCAAGGCATAAATGCCGGCAGTTAATTCCACCTCAACTTGCTTTACCAAAGCCACACCCGGCGAAACATCCTGATAAAGCACTCTTCCCGCAACATCTATCAACTGAATATTTAATGCCATCTCTTCTAACACAATGGTAAATTGTGAAACAAATGGATTTGGATAAACCTCAAACCCAGCATGCTCCAATTCATTAATACCATCTGTATTTTGCACGATAAATACACCAAATGATTTTGTACAACCATTCCCATCTGTCACCACACAAGTATAATCTCCGGCAGGAACATCACTCAAAATAGGACCAGTAGACATCGCAGGATCATCCCACAAATAAGTATACGGCTCTTGACCTCCACTAACTTCAATACTCACGCTTCCGTTCGACCCTCCACCCAATTCATTCATTATTTCTGTATTGGATAAATTTAAATCCGTTGGTTCATCTATTGTCACGATATCTGTCACCAATTCACAGCCATTCCCATCTGTAATGGTGCAAACAAAATCACCTGAAGTCAATCCGTCTCGGTTTTGAACCATCAAACCATCACTCCATAAAAAGGTATAAGGCATAACTCCACCAAGTACATCCAAAAATATCGAACCATCATTTGAACCAAAACAAATCGGGTTTTGTCCCGACAGCTGGCCCACCTCAAGTACTGATGCAGGTTCTGTGATCTCAACTTCCAAAACGACAATTGAACAACCAACATTATCGGTTACCGTACAACTGTAGGTCCCCGCAATCAAACCATCAATATCTTCCGTCTCCTCAGAATTGCTCCATTCGAAAGTTATTGGATCCTGACTTCCGTTTACAGAAATGTCAATCGCCCCCGTTGCTTCTCCAAAACAAAGAACATCTGTAGCAGCAATCGCTGTCAACATTAGGTCACTTCCGTCATTCATAATTTGAAAAGACTGCGTTACAAAAACACAACCTTGATCATCCGTAACAGTACAATTGTAAGTCCCTGCAATTAAATCAATTGGATCCTCTATAAGATCACCATTATTCCAGAGATAGGTATAAGGCGGCACACCCCCACCGATAGTAACATCAATAGTACCTCCTGTTCCCTGTCCACAAATTGCATTAGTCAAGGAACTAGCATCCATTGTCATTGGGTCCGCAGTGGGTTCTAATTCATAAGCTGGGCTTATCGTCTCACAACCATTCCCATCAGTAATAGTACAGTTATAAACACCTGCCTCCAGACCACAAGGATTTGCAAGAATAGATCCATTAGACCACAAATAGGAAATAGGAGCCGTTCCGCCACAAGCGGTCAAATCAATACAACCATCTGCAACCCCGCTACATAAGGGCTGCTGAATATCTACCGAACAGACATCAAGTACATCTGGCGTTTCCATTAAAAAATCTTCCGTTTGATAAACACAACCATTAGCATCTGTAATCAGACAGCTATAAACTCCGGCAAACAAATCACCCAAGTCCTGCGTCTCCGCTCCATTCGACCATAAGTATGTGAATGGTGTAGCAGTACCTGTTGGCTCAATATCTATCATTCCATTATTTTCTCCAAAACATGAAATAGGAGTAAGCAATGAGACATCTAAATTAAGATCACTTTCCACACTGATAATTTCATACATTTCTGTTTCTACAATACACCCTTGATCATCCGTTACAACACAAGAATACATACCCGATGCCAAATCAGAAATCGAAGTAGTCATCGCTCCATTGCTCCACAAATAAGTATATGGCCCAGTACCTCCAGTTACTAAAATAGAAATACTTCCGTTGTCTGCACCAGTACAAGCATTCGCAATCTGGTCGGTATCTGCAAACAAAGCAGCTTCAGGTTGTATTATTTCTATATTCGGCGTCACAGCCGTACAACCTGAATTATCCGTAATTGTACAAGTATAAGTCCCTGCTTCAAGGCCATTAATATTTTGTGTCATCTCACCATTACTCCATTCAAAAGTGATGGGCGTCGAGGTTCCAGTAACATCAAGATTCACAAAACCATTGCTACCATCAAAACAACTAACATTACCATCAGTAGTAGCATTTAAAGTCAAATCACTTCCCTGATTAATAACATCATAGTTTGGCGTAGTCAAAGTACAACCATTCACATCCGTGATGACACAATTATATATACCAGCAGGGATTCCAATTAGATCTTGCGTTATTGCACCATTACTCCACAAGTAAGAATAAGTCGTTAGACCTCCAGTCACATCAATATCAATACTCCCTGCTCCTCCTTGTCCACAAGATGCATCTGTCAAACTTACTAAGCTTACAGCTAAGGCCGTTGGACTTTCGGAAATCGTAAATGTATTGGTCACGATAACACAGCCATTTCCATCCGAAACTGTACAGGTATAATTCCCTGCAGTTAGATTATCTATATCTTCTGTTACAGCTGCGTTGCTCCAAGCAAATATTATCGGAAGCGCCGTTCCCGTTACATCCAAATTCACAAAACCATTATCAAGGCCGAAGCAGCTAATTTGTCCAATCTCCTCACTATTCACTACTAAGTCACTATCAATATTTTCAACGTTGATTTCACTTGTTGTAAACTCACACCCATTGGCATCCATGATCGTGCAAGTATACAAACCTTCCACTAAGTCAACAATTGCTGCAGTCTCCTCACCATTACTCCACAAATAAACATAAGGCGCTGTTCCTCCAATTCCCTCAATAGAAATACTTCCATTTGCCGTACCTGCACAAGTATTGAATACACTTATCGCATTCGCTCCCAGCGCCATATCAGGCTCTGTAATTGTGAATACTGGAGTAACCGCTGTACAACCATTTGCGTTGGTAATCGTACAAGAATAATTACCTCCCGACAAGCCATCTATATCTTCCGTCATAGCGCTGTTGCTCCATTCGTAAGTTAAGGGGGTAGCTGTTCCGCTAACATCAATATCTACAGATCCATTGTTTTCATCAAAACAAAATACGTCGTTAACTATCGCACCATTATACATCAAATTACTACCTAGATTTTCTATTGTGTAACTCCCTGATACTTGCGTACAAGCTTCCAGGTCTGTAACAGTACAAGTATATACTCCTGACGGTATAGAAGTAATGTCCTGAGTCGTGGCTCCATTACTCCATAGATAAGTGTAAATTGGTGTTCCACCATTTACATCAATATCAATACTCCCATTATTTCCACCTTGACCACAGGAGGCATTACTGGAACCAACTAAGTCAATCACCAGTACATCCGGCGCAGTAATCGTAATAATACTACTTTCGACAGAACAACCATTTGCATCTGCAATCACACAACTATAGTTACCCGACTCAAGTCCCATTATATCTTCTGTTGTTTCATCATTACTCCAATCGTAAGTATAAGGAGTTGTGCCACCAGAAAGACTTAAGGAAATACTACCGTCATTGCTATCTGAACAAGATGCATTGACTCCTGCAATATTACTGATTGCAAGACCAGTAGTAGGCTCATTAATTGTTATGACTTGCGTAACAACTGAACAGGTATTTCCATCCGTAATCGTACATACATAAGTTCCGGAAGAAAGGTTGGAAAGGTTTTGACTTACAGCTCCTGTATCCCAAAGATAAGTAATAGGTGTTGCTGTTCCAGTAACAGAAAGTGTAATTGTACCATCACTTCCTCCAATACAATTCACATCTGTTGAGTTTGTACTTTCTAAAACCAAATCTCCTCCATCCTCTTCCACTACAAAAGTTTGTGTGACAAAAGAACACATACTATCATCTGTAATCGTACAAGTATAAATCCCCGCAGAAAGGCCATCAATATCTTCAATAACAGCCGCATTGCTCCACAGGTAAGTATAAGGACCGCTACCTCCGCCAACATTAATATCAATACTACCACTCCCCCCTCCAGCCATACAAGACGCATCGACTACCTGAGAACTAGTAAGTATTATTGCAGTTGGCTGCACAATCTCATAAGCAACTGTTTCTTCTGTACAATTGTTTACATCCGTAATCGTACAAGTATAGAAACCCGGCGAAAGATTATCAATCGTTGCCATTGCTCCACCATTACTCCAATTGTATGAATACGGGATTGTTCCTCCCGCCATTATCAATTCAATGATGCCATCATTTTCTCCGAAACAACTTACATCTGTTACATTTGCTGCAACAACCTGCAACACAGATGCAGGTCCTCCAACCACTATAACCGGAGAGCTAACTACACAAGCATTTGCATCCGTAATCGTACATACATAAGTTCCTGCTAGTAGTTCATCAATATTTTGAGTCACCTCACCATTAGTCCATAAAAATGACAAAGGAGTAGCAGTGCCTGCAACTTGTATATTGATACCTCCATTAGATTCGCCAAAGCACTGAACATCCACAACTGTAGCTTCTGTAAAACTTAAGTCGCTGTTTTCTAAGATTACTTCTATCACTGCAGTCGTGAATACACAAGCGTCCGAGTCAGTTACAGCGCAAGTATAAAAGCCTGCAACCAAATCACTAATGTCTTCTGTCGTGTCCCCATTACTCCACAAGTAAGTGTAAGGCTCGTTACCTCCGCTCAAGCTAATATCAATGCTTCCGCCTTGTGCACAAGTAGCATTTACAACAGTTGCATTTGTCAGTAAAATTGAAGGAGGCTCATTAACTTCAACATCTATAATAGTGGTAGTACAAGCATTCGCATCTGTAATCGTACAAGAATACATGCCCGCAATCAATCCACAAATATCTTCATCGGTAGCGCCATTACCCCACAAGTAAGTATAAGGCGCAAGACCTCCACAAGTTGTCAAACTAATACAAGCGTCATCACCACCAAAGCAGAATACGTCCGTTACTACGTTTCCACAAACTTCTAAAAGCGCAGGCTGCTCAATTGTTGCAACTACACTGACAAGAGAACAAGCTCCAGCGTCTGTAATCGTACAAGTATAATCGCCAGCTGGAAGGTTGCAGATTTCTTGAGTAGTTCCACCATTACTCCATAGATAACTGTAAGGGGGATTTCCTCCTATCATATTAATTGTTACACAGCCATTCGTTTCTCCAAAGCAATTCAAACCAATTACCTCAAGGTTGTCAACGATCAATGCCGTTGCTGGTTCTGTTATTTCAAATACTGGCGTTGTAATCACACAACCATTCGCGTCTGTGATGATACAAGTATAAGTATCCGCATCAAGTCCGCTAATGTCCTGAGTAATATCACCGTTACTCCAGAGGTACATCAAAGGTGTTGCTGTTCCAGATATATCTAAATCTATCGACCCGTCACTACCATTTAAGCACGAGACATTAGCTATATTCGACCCCGTTAATTCTAGGTCACTATTTTCTAAAATCACTTCTTGTACTAGCGTTGTGAACATACAACCATCCGCATCCATTACATCGCAAGTATAGAGACCAGCTACCAAGTCATTGATATCTTCTGTTGTATCTCCATTACTCCATAAGTAAGTGTAAGGATCGTTACCTCCGCCCAAAGTAACATCAATGCTTCCACCTTGTGCGCAGCTAGCATTTACAATAATTACATTTGTCAACATAATTGCAGTGGGCTCATCAACCTCAACATCTACAATACTAGTAGTGCAGCCATTTCCATCTGTAATCGTACAAGTATACACACCCGCAATCAAATCACAAATATCTTCATCGGTAGCCCCATTACTCCATAGGTAAGTATATGGCGCGAGTCCTCCACAAGTTGTCAAACTAATACATGCATCATTTCCACCAAAGCAGGATACGTCCGTTACTACGTTTCCACAAACTTCTAAAAGCGCAGGTTGTTCAACTGTTGCTACTGCACTGACAAGAGAACAAGTTCCCGCATCTGTAACCGTACAAGTATAATCACCAGCTGAAAGGTTGCAAATTTCCTGAGTAGTTTCACCATTAGTCCAAAGGTATGTATAAGGAGAGTTACCTCCCATCATAGTAATCGTTACACAACCATTCGCTTCGCCAAAACAATTCAAATCAATTACTTCAAGGTTGTTAACTACCAGTGCAGTTGCTGGTTCTGTTATTTCAAAAACTGGTGTTGTAATTACACAACCCATTGCATCCGTAATCGTGCAAGTATAAGTATCTGCGTCAAGTCCGGTGATGTCCTGACTAATATCACCGTTACTCCAGAGATACATTAAAGGAGTCGCTGTTCCAGATACATCTAAATCAATTGATCCATCACTGCCGTTTAAACAAGAGACATTATCTGTAGTCGACCCCGTTAATTCCAAATCGCTATTTTCCAGAACTACTTCTAGTACTGCCGTTGTAATCATACAAGCATTCGAATCAGTGACATCACAGGTATAGAAACCTGCTACCAAATCATTTATATCTTCTGTTGTATCTCCATTAGTCCATAAATAAGTATATGAGCCAACACCCCCATCAAGAGTGATATCAATACTTCCACCTTGCGTGCAATTTGCGTTTATGATGTTAGAACTAGTTAATACTATTGCGTCTGGTTCTCCAACATTAATATTCCCAGAAGAGACCGTACAACCATTACCATCCGTTAATAGACAAGTATAATTCCCCGCAGCTAAGCCACATGGGTCTTCATCCGTCATTCCACCAGGCATCCAAAGAAAGGTGTATGGAGCTGTACCTCCGCAAGGGTTTATATCAATACAAGCATCGTTGCCTCCATTACAAGTGGCATCCGTTGTAGCAACATTACAAATATTAAATATTGTTGGCTCTCCAACTGTAATAGATGAGGAAACTGCCGTACAATCGCCAGCGTCCGTCACCGTGCAAGTGTAAGACCCAGGTGCAAGTCCGCAAAGTTCCTGTCCAGTACCTCCATTACTCCAGGCATAATTGAACGGAGGTGTACCTCCAGTCGGATTCATGGTAATACAACCATCGCTGCTGCCGTTGCAACTGACATCCACTACAGTAGAAGAGGAAGCCTCCAATTCTACAAATATAACAGAGCCATTTTCTGTTGGTGGTGCAAATTCTTCGTTTAAAGTAGAGGCTAGTATCGGGATAGGCATATTGAAAAATTCAACAGCAGCGGTATCTACGCCATTTCCGCCGCAAGGCGTTGTAAAATAGATACTATAGATGACTGTCCCATCCTCTACGTCATAGCCAACCACATTAAGATCAGCCCATAGAGTAATGAGAAAACCGTCATCAACTCCAACATAGCCAAAACTATTTTCGTCTAGTTCTGGCATATTAAAATTACCAACACCAAGATAGGTCAACTCAGAGGTGTCCCATAAGGTGGTATATTGAAAACTATATGTATTATCAAAACTATCAAGAGTAATGTCAACTCTTATTGAGTCACCACCACCACTTTCATAGTTAGACATTTGCAGTTGAAGATCTTGCGCCTGAAGAGCACCTAATGGTGCAAGTAATAAAAAAAATAATACCAAGAGCTTAGACAGGGTAAGTAGCCTATTCATTTGTTAGGGTGTTTATTGTATAAAAAAATGTAACGGTGGCTGTATGAAATTGCAGATTTGCAACTACTAAGATAAGAAACAAAATAGAGAGTTAACCCAAAAAGGAACGTTAAAGTCGATAAAAGGATAGAGAGCTAGCTTATAATTAGAAAAGGAGCGTATCTTTCGACACGCTCCTTTTTGTGGGCGATGAGAGACTCGAACTCCCGACCCCCTCGGTGTAAACGAGGTGCTCTGAACCAACTGAGCTAATCGCCCTTTTCCGCCCTATTTTCGTAAGGCGATTGCAAAGATAGGTTTCCTTGAAAAGGAACACAAGTATTTTTGGAAAAAAATTAAAAATAACCTGACATCACCTAGCGTTAGATGTTTGTAAGCATTGAAATTATTTAAAATTCTAAGCAAAAGCAGCAGGTAAAAATCAATTTAATAGCCTTTTAAATTGGGTTTTTTAAGGTAATACTTCTTTTTTAGCTTAAAAAAAATCGATTACTGCAACTAAATTCTGAAGTCAAGCTTTTGTTGTTGCTAAGCTTCAAATGAATTATCTTTACGATTAATATATACCATGCCCACAACACACATGTTCCAAAACGCAGCACCACAGACCAAAACCAAGGTCTCCACCTCTAGAAAATGGACAAAAAGGCTTTTTTACTGGCTTTTTGGTGCCATTGGTTTATTATTACTCACCGCAGTAGTCATTGCCGCTTTTTTTGAAAAACAAATTGGTGAGCGACTTATCACTGAAATCAATAAAGGCCTAAAGTCAGAACTTTCTGTTGAAGATTTCGATCTTTCTCTACTTTCTGGTTTTCCAGATGCCTCTGCCAATCTACAAAACGTAGTACTCAAAGACCATGTAGGTGGCACATTGCTGGAAACGAACAAGCTTTCATTCGAATTTGGGTTATTTAGCTTATTTGGTTCTAACATAAAGGTGCATACTGTTTCTATTGAAGATGGAGCTCTTTTTATAAAAATAAATAAGAAAGGCATTGCCAACTACGATATCATCAAAAAGAGTACTAACACCTCCAAGGATGACGGAGACAAGGAAGAAGGGATTGCCATTTCTATAGAAGAAGCAAAGCTTGAGAATGTAGAGGTCATCTACATTGACAAGCGAGTGAAGCAGACCGTTAAACTCCAGGTAAGAGAAGCTGTGGCAAGTGGTAAATTTTCGAGTTCAAGGTTTGCACTTAATAGTTTTGCAACGATGAAGTCCAACTTTGTAGAAATAAAGGGCCAGCGATCAATGGTAGGAAAAGACATGATGTACGATGCTAAAATTGACGTAGACATGGACAAGGGAATATATACCTTTGATGATGTAGATTTTGGTGTGGAATCCAATGTATTTAAAATTAATGGCCAAATAGCTACCAAGAAAAAAGATACTGACTTTGACCTTATCGTTACCAGTGAAGAGTGCAATCTTCAAACCATGCTTGGCCTAATGCCAGATGAGTACCTTGATTATTTTAGCGATTTTAAAAGCAAAGGTACCTTCCTATTTGATGCAAAAATAAAAGGCCGACTAAACGACAAGCTAACTCCTGGCATCGATGCCAAATTTGGTTTGACTAAAGGAAAAATCAGTAGTCCAAAACTTGGACATGAATTAAAAGACGTAACCTTCACCGCACGCTTTCAAAACGGTAAAGACATGAAGGCTAGTTCTAGTATTTTTGAAATCAAAGATTTTAAAGGTTACTTCAATCGAGAACTTGTTCAATCAAGTCTTCGTATTGTCAACTTAGACAGCCCAATTATAACATTTGGCATTGATGGTGTACTCCCTTTAAATTCTGTTTACGGCCTGCTCGATAATCCAAACATCAAAAAAGGAGACGGAGAGTTGGAGATCAAAAACCTAAAAATAAAAGGCCGCTATAAAGATATGATTACTCCAGGTCGTATTGGAAAAGTAAAGGCAAATGGTGTAATTGAATTTGACGATGCTTCCCTCACTATCAACAAAGAAACCTTGATTGTAGATCGCGGATCACTCATCATCAAAGACAACAGTTTAAAAGTAAATAAAGTCAAAATAGAGGGCGCTGGTAGTGAAATTTACCTTAACGGAAAGTTCCTTGACTTTCTTCCTGTTCTTTTTGCAGATGAAACCAATTCTAAAGATGCAGAACTTAAATTTAAAGCGAGTCTTGACGCTCCTCATCTTGACATTGATCGTCTGATCAGGATGACCGAGAGTCAACAAGAATTGGCCGCTGTCAAAAAAGGATTTATCGATGTAGATTCTATATACAAGGCACATACATTGAATCGGGAACGCATCACGAAATTTCTAAAAGGAACCTTTCAGGCCAAAATTGATGAATTCAATTACAACTACATCAAGGGGACCGACTTTAGCGGAAATCTAACTTTCGATAATAACGAACTGCTCGTAAAAGGCCACACAAACGCCATGGACGGAACATTCGGAATTGACGGAAAAATGTTCTTCAAAGACGAGCCTTCACTTCAAGCCACATTAGATGTAGACGACATTAATGTTCGAACCTTTTTCCAACAAACGGAAAACATGGGGCTTGAAGTTTTACAATACAAAAACATAAAAGGCAGGCTTACTTCCAAAGTTTCTATTAATGCATTTTGGGATAAAGGCGGAAGTTTTCTTGACAAAAAATTAAAGGTACTTGGTGATGTCAACATCAAAAACGGAGAGCTAATCAGACTTAATATGTTTTATGCCTTTGCAGATTACATTAAGTTAAGTGATTTAAAGCATATTAAATTTACCAAACTCCATAACTACTTCGAAGTAAAGAAAGGAAAAGTATACATTCCTGAAATGTTCATTCAAAGTAATGCACTTAACCTAACAATTAGTGGCATTCATTCTTTTGAAAATAGAATCAATTACAATATAAAAGTCAACGCAGGACAGGTAATTGGCAATTTATTCAAACGACACGACAGCACTCGAAAACCTATCGAAGCAAAGAAAAAAGGTTGGTTTAATTTATACTATCGCGTTTACGGAACAGTAGATAAATATACTACCAAACGCGACAAATCTAGAGTTAAGAAAAATCTAAAAAGCAGTTCACGTCATCGAAAGGAAATTCAATACAAACTAAAACGAGAATTTGGAACGATCAACAAACGGACTGTCCCTGACGACCTTGAAGACGAAAATGAAAACATAGATGATCCGATAGATGCGTCATCGAGTGACGAAGGAGACGATGAATTCATCGAAGGATTTGAAGCTGACAATGCTGCAGAATTAGAAGAAATAGAGCGTAAAAAAGTAACCAAGGAGGCAAATAAGAAAAAAGTAACGCCTCCTCCTCCTAGTGAAGTAACTGAAGACGAGGAATACATTGACTGGGAAGAAGATGGTCGGTAATTTAGAATGTGAATTGGAATTAGAATGACCTTTGAGTCGTGAAGTCCAAGTCGAGGAAGTGGGAATCTGGAGGTGGGAAAATTCACTTTAACGTGGATTTTATCTAGAACTAAACGTCAACGGGAAACTTCCCCCTTCCTCCTCACCCTCCTCCCAGCTTAATCAAATAAATGAGTAACAAGAAAATCTACTTTGCCTCTGACTTTCACCTTGGGTCGGACGCAAAATACAGCAGCAAGGAACGTGAGCGTCAGATTGTGCGCTGGCTCGACAGTATCAAAACTGACGCTGAAGCAATATACTTAGTTGGCGATGTTTTTGATTTTTGGTTTGAATATAGTTCGGTTGTACCTAAGGGTTATGTGCGCCTTTTTGGTAAGCTAGCAGAACTCCGAGATAGTGGTATTCCTATTTTCTTTTTCATTGGCAATCACGACATGTGGATGTTCAAATATTTTGAAGAAGAATTCGGTATTCCTATTTATCGGAAACCAATCGTTGAAAAAATCAAGGGCAAAACTTTTTTAATTGGCCATGGCGATGGCCTTGGACCAGGTGATCATGGGTATAAATTTCTCAAAAAAATATTTTCGAACCGTTTATGTCAATTTTTGTTTTCGCTACTACACCCTAATCTTGCTATTGGTTTAGCTTCTTTCTGGTCCAATAGAAGTAGGGATTCGAATCCTGCGGAAGAAAAATTCTTGGGAGAAGATAAGGAATGGCTATTGCAATATGCGAATCGAAAATTAGATACGGTAGCTGCTGACTTTTTTGTTTTTGGGCACCGGCACTTACCCATTGACTATACACTGAAGAATGGAAAGAGTCGATATATTAACCTCGGTGAGTGGATGAATTACAACTCGTATGCTGTTTTTGATGGAGAGAAGATGGAGGTTTGCTTTTTTGAAAATCCAGATGGAAGGTGTTTTGTTCAGTGATTTTTTACACTTATACGGCAATTTTACTTAGAGCTCGCTAAATCGTTTTCTAAACAATAAGGACACTGAGCTCACTAATCCCACTATTGCACACACTAAAAGTAACATTCCATAATTTCAATAAATGAGACAAATAAAATAGAGTCTCAGTGCCTTCAGTGACCTTAGTATTTATCCTCGCGTTCGAGGGTAAAACAAGATCACTACTTTGGAAAAACAGGATACACCATACTAGCCTCACGTTGTAACTAAACGCTATCAAAATGTACAAGATCATCATCACCTTATTTTGCTTTATTCTCTCTATTGGTTGTGGGACTTCACAGAAAGCAACGACTACTATAGTTGATACTCCTGAAGTAGAACGTATTGACACAAATAGTTTTGCAACACCTTATTTCGAAATAAAAACAGATGCCAACTACATTACCAGTGACAAGCTACAACAATGCTATGTAGTGACTCCAAAAAATGAATTAATCAAATATAACTCAGAAGGCACAGTCCTATTCAGGTTCAACAATAACACTTTGGGTGACCTAAAATGGGTTGACGTAACCGACCCATTCAATCTTTTACTTTTCTATCCGGAATACCTCACTGTAATCACACTTGATCGAACGCTCAACAAAACTGGAGAGTACCAATTATTCGATTTAAACATTGTAGAAATCAATGCCATTGCCATGGCAAATGATAACAATTTGTGGCTTTTTGATCAAACTTCAGCGCGCATTACGAAGGTGAATCGACAAGGAAAAGTATTGAGCGAAAGTGGCAATCAAAACCTCTTGTTGGGTAGTCGCTTGCAGCCCAACTTTATGATGGAGCACAACAACCTGCTTTATGTCAATGATCCAAAAAAAGGGGTTCTTGTTTTTGATAATTTTGCGACTTATATGAAAACGATTCCTATCAAAGAGCTTCAGCGATTTCAGATATTAGCTTTGCCGTCGGGACAACATTTAATTTTTGAAGAGGAGGGTAAGATGCATGCTTTTCATTTAAAGTCATTACTGACAGAACAGGTTAAGCTGCCTTGCCCTTTCGTTAGTGGCGATCAGCTGAGGGTGCAAAAGGATGTATTGTTTTTATTAAAATCGGGGTATTTGTACTTTTATAAAATATGACTTAGGTTAAAATAAGAATACCGAATACTGACAACAGCATTCGGTATTTTGTATAAAATAATTAACCTCTAATTATTAGATGGTCATAATCGATTTTTCTTTCGCAGCAATCAAAGCACCTATCTTTTCGGTAAAATGCTTCACACTTTTCTCTACTTCTTCTTCCTTCGTCTTTCCCATGTCTTCTGACAAACCGTCTTTGACAGCCTTCTTGATTGATTCCATCGTTTTTTGACGAACGCTTCTCAAACTTACTTTCGCATCTTCACCTAATGCCTTTGACGTCTTTACCATACTAATACGTCGCTCTTCTGTAAGAGGCGGAATATTGATGATAATCAACTCACCGTTGTTTTGCGGAGTAAGTCCAAGGTTTGCAGCAAAGATAGCCTGTTCAACAGGTCCGATCATTGCCTTTTCCCAAGGTTGAATACTCAACATTTTTGAATCAGGAGTAGAAACGTTTGCCACTTGATTAAGTGGTGTAGGGTTACCATAGTAATCGACCATGATACCATTAAGCATTGCGGGCGAAGCTTTTCCTGCTCGGATTTTAGTTAGTTCGCGCGCTAGGTGATCTAGAGCCTCCCCCATTAGTCCATTTGACTTTTCTATCGTTTGATTAAGTTCTTCCATGATTTTAAAAACATTTAAATAGAAGTTGATATACAACTTCACACAAAGTAATGGGCCAAAAATAGTGATAATTAATGATCAAGATAATTTTTAGCCGACTGAAGTTTATAACTTCTTTATTATAAACCTCTATAAAACAACGTTTATTCCTTGAGGTTTGTTCTTTTTTGTCAATTTATTTTGAATTGCTTTCTATACATTGTATGAAAAGTATTTATTCAAAATCCTTAAATCCTCAAGCCTAGAAGGCTTGAGTACATCACGAATTAAAGAAATTAATTTCAATTTTCATAAAACAACTTCATCTAAATAAACAAAAGCAAAGATCTCATTCGTTTAATGATCTTTGCTTTTGACAAAAAAAAATATGAGTAACGTACCGAATTAATTAAAAATTATAAATAACCTGACCTCCAACAACTCGAATATCGTTGAGCTTTTCCATTTCATGAACGATCTCGTTCATGTCGAAATGAAGTGCCATCTCTTGGTTATGTAAGGTAAGAAATTCACATAAATCAGGCACCGCTTCCGGGCGCTTCCGATTTGCAACAATTACCAATCGCTTTTTAGATTCTTCTATCATTTGGATTAGCCGTCTCTTTCTTTCTTCTTCACCTAATAAGCCTCCAGGACTATGGCCTGGCGAGTCATTACCATCATCTTTCCCTTTGTCTTTACGACCTCCTGTATCTTTCACTGGCTTATTACTTCTCCGAACACGAATACAATATCTTCCTTGCTCATTAATGAATGCAAGCAAAGGATCCATTTCTTTATCGTTAGAAATAACGATAAATTCTACGGAGCGATCAACCTTAGTATCTAGTTTGCCTAGCAAAAAAACGATATGATAATTTAAATTTTGAGTACCAATGGTATCAACTGCAATCCATTTGACACCGTTACCCAATTTTTGCATTTTGGTAACTAGTGAAAACGGAATTGTTTTATTACTATCATTTATCAGAATGAAAAATTTGTCACACACTTCGCGCAACTTTTTCACTTTGATCTTTTTAAGATTTTCGTAATCAATAAAAATATAACGTTTAGGTTCTTTATTCATCGGTCAATGAAGGCGTGTATAAGGTAAAAGTAATCTGTTTTATTTGGACCTGCTAAAATAAATTAATTGTTCTTCTTTTCAAAATAAACACAGTAAAAATTTTAATTATATGTTAAGACTTTAATCTTCTCACACACAAGCAGCAACAAATTAATGATAATTTACATATGGATTCTTAATTTTCAATAAGAAAGATGCGAATTAACCACGATTACGCCTAGTCATCTATTTTAATGTATACTCATATCCTCCCCCTCTTTCGAAACAACAATTGTCAGTATCTTACAAAAAAACCGAACTCTGAACAAACAGAATTCGGTTTTTTTATTTCGCGTAAGCTACTAAATTATCAATCAATTAATCATTAGATGCAAAACTTAAAAGCAAGTAAAGCAAGATAACTAATGATGATAATGCTGCAGAAACATAAGTCATAGCCGCCCACCAAAGTGCATCTTTAGCACCTTCATGTTCTTCTTCTGTTGTAACTTCTGCCTGATCCAACCAAGCTAATGCACGTTTACTTGCATCAAATTCGACCGGTAATGTGATAAAGCTAAATAAGGTCGTGACTGCAAAAGCAACAATTACGATTAACATCAAAGATGGTATTGATCCGGCCATCATTAAGGCAAACATCAATAAGTAACCCTGTGCCATGGAAGCGGCCTTTACCGCTGGCACTAATGTAGAGCGCAACTTGAGCATACTATAGGCTGTGTCATGTTGTACTGCGTGACCAACTTCATGAGCAGCAACAGCAACTGCCGCTACATGTCGTCCCTGAAAAACATCAGGACTCAAGGAGACAGTCTTTGAAACTGGGTTGTAATGATCTGACAAAAAGCCTTGACCCATCACTACTTTAACTCCCTGAACATTATAATGACGTAGCATCTCCTCAGCTACTTCTTGTCCACTCATACCACTACGTACGCCTATCTGACTGTACTTCGCAAATTTACTTTTCAAACGCTTACTAAAAAACATACCCACCATTGTGAGGGCACCTGCAAGCATGTAATAAATCATATAACTTGATCCCATAATTTTACTTTTTTTTTAATCTAGCCCTCAAGAGGGTTTAACATTGAATAATAGATTATATCTGCTAATCTATAATTTTGACAGCATTAGACGTAAAACGTCACACAATATTTAGTTAATTATTTCAAATTTCGTGTAAGGCTGTAAAACTTTAGGTATAACAATTCCATCAGCCGTTTGGTTGTTCTCCAATAATGCTGCGACTATTCTGGCTAATGCCAATGCACTTCCGTTTAAAGTGTGCGCTAACTGCGTTTTTTTGTTAGCGTCTTTATAACGCAGTTTTAGACGATTGGTTTGGAATGTTTCGAAATTAGAAACAGAACTTACCTCTAACCATCTCTTTTGAGCTGCAGAGTAGACTTCAAAGTCAAATGTAAGTGCTGAAGTAAAGCCAAGGTCACCACCACATAACCTGAGAATACGATAAGGAAGCTCTAGCTTTTGCAACAAACTTTCTACATAATTCACCATATCGGTGAGGGTTTCGTAAGATTTATCTGGATGTTGAATCTGTACAATCTCAATTTTATCGAATTGGTGTACTCTATTCAAACCTTTTACATCTTTACCATAAGATCCTGCTTCTCTACGGAAACAGGGGGTATGCCCAGTTAGTTTAATAGGAAAATCTGATTCTTTCAGAATAACATCTCTGTAAATATTAGTAATAGGTACCTCAGCGGTTGGAATGAGGTAGAGATTATCTTTTACTGCGTGGTACATTTGCCCCTCTTTATCTGGCAGTTGGCCTGTTGCTTTTGCAGAATCTTCATTTACCAATAATGGCGGAATAATTTCTTCATAACCTGCCTCATGTGCCTCATCCAAAAAGAAATTGATTAGCGCTCTTTGAAATTTTGCTCCTTTCCCTCTATACAATGGAAAACCAGCTCCAGTAATTTTTACCCCCAAATCAAAATCAAAAAGATTGTATTTTTTAGCTAAATCCCAGTGAGGAAGGGCATTTTCGCCCATATCAGGTAAGTCACTTGTCCAATCCTTGCTTACTTCGTTGTCAGCATCAGTGTTACCCATCGGTACAGATGGGTGTGGTACGTTAGGAATTCCGAGTAACAAGTCGGTTAATTGGGCTTCAATTGCGTTGGCACGCTCTTCTAGACCACTATTTTGAGCTTTTAAGTCCGCAACTTTGTTTTTTAGAAGCTCTGCAGCATCTTTTTCTCCTTTTTTGAAGTGATCTCCGATTTCCTTAGCAAAAGCATTCAATTGCGACCGCATTTCGTCCAATTCTTTTTGTTTTTGCTTTCTTTCGACATCTAACTGGATTACTTCATCCACTATTCCCAATTTATCCTCTGGAAAATTTCTTACTTTTAAACCCTTGATTACGAGGTCTTTATTTTCTCTAATGAAGTTTAGTCGCAACATAAATTTGTATTATTTTTTTGGTACAATATATGATACCTTAATTTGATGTATAGTATTCAGGTTATCAAATTAATGGCCTGTAAATTAAAATCTTTTATTTTTTTGCAAAGATACTATTTGGATTTAAAAATAAAATGTATTTTTGCGATACTGAAAGACAGTGCATACCCGTTTGATAGGTAGAAAGAATAAACAATTCTCCACAGCATCAAGCGATTTCCTCCTAAGTCCCCGCTTATATTTCTAAAATTTTCACTAAATACAAGGGTAAAGAGTAGTTTCACACAGGTGGCTTGTTTTTCATGTTAATTGGATTCTGGTGTTTTTAACATATCTCTTTTATACAGAGCAACTCCTTAAAAAGTTCCAAGTCTAATATACTTCAACAATAAATCATTATCCTAATAACCTATACTTGAGAATGCTAATACTTGCATTTTCCATTTCTACATTTAAAACATACTAACTTTTATACATGTACGATATACTGCAGTTAAATGAAATGCTTGTACCAGACTTGAAGGAAATAGCTGAAAAGCTTGAGTTAAAGGGGTACAAAAGAATGAATAAGCAAGAACTGATTTATAAAATTCTTGACGAGCAAGCTCTGGCCAGCGAAGGTAAAGGCCAAAAAGATGCGTCAAAAAAAGACAGTAAGATGAGCAAAAACAGCGAAGACGATAAAAAACCCGCGGAAAAGAAAAGGCGGGTTCGACGTAAGATTGTTGCGAATGACATGCCTAAGTTTACAGCTAGTGAAGAAGATGATGAAGAGGAGGAGGAAGAGCCAGAAGAAGCTGTTGCAGAAAAAACAGAACAGTCCGAAGAGCCAGCAGCTGAAGTAGTGGAAGAGCCAAAAAAGGTAGTTAGAAAAGAAGAACCTCGCGAAGATAACAGAGACAGTAGAGACAGTAGAGACAGAGGCGATAGTAGAGATAGCAGAGACAGAGGAGATAGCAGAGATAACAGAGGCGGCGACAATAGAAATAAAAGAAATGAGGATGGTAAATTCAATATTGAATTAGATGGTATTATTGAAGGAGAAGGTATTCTTGAAATGATGCCTGATGGTTATGGATTTTTGCGCTCAGCTGATTACAACTACCTTACCTCTCCTGATGATATTTACGTTTCTCCTTCTCAAATAAAATTATTTGGTTTAAAAACAGGTGATACGGTAAAAGGTGCTATCCGACCTCCAAAGGAAGGTGAAAAATACTTTGCCCTATTACGTGTTTCTGTCATAAATGGTCTCGAACCACAAGATGTTCGTGATAGAGTTCCTTTCGATTATCTAACGCCACTTTTCCCAACAGAAAAATTCACACTTGTATCTTCCCCTACTGGTAAAGATTACGGCCCAAGGATGATTGACTTGTTTACTCCTATTGGTAAAGGACAGCGTGGTTTGATCGTTGCACAACCAAAAACAGGTAAGACCTTCTTACTAAAAGATGTGGCTAACGCCATCTCTAAAAACAATCCTGAATGTTACATGATTATACTTCTGATTGACGAACGTCCTGAAGAAGTAACAGATATGCGTCGTAGTGTAAATGCGGAAGTAGTTGCTTCTACTTTTGATGAACCTGCAGATAATCACGTACGTGTAGCTGGTATCGTTTTGGAAAAAGCAAAAAGATTGGTGGAAAGTGGTCACGACGTAGTCATTCTACTTGATTCGATCACTCGTTTGGCAAGAGCTTACAACACAGTAGCCCCAGCTTCTGGTAAAGTACTTTCTGGTGGTGTGGAAGCAAATGCGCTTCACAAGCCTAAGAAGTTCTTTGGTGCAGCTCGTAATATAGAACATGGTGGTTCATTGACTATTTTGGCAACAGCCTTAATCGACACTGGATCTAAAATGGATAGCGTTATATTCGAAGAATTTAAAGGTACAGGTAACATGGAGCTGCAGCTTGATCGCTCATTGGCTAATAAGCGTATGTATCCTGCCATTGACCTTACCAAGTCTAGTACACGTCGTGAAGACCTGCTTTTGGACAAAGATACACTACAACGTATGTTTATCCTGAGAAAGCATTTGTCTGACATGAAGCCGGATGAAGCAATGGAATTCCTAAGAAAACACATGCTTCATACCTCAACTAATGACGAATTTCTTCAAACAATGAATAAATAAGCCAATAAAAGTGTTATAAAGCACATTAAAGCTTCATTTAGCTTGTCTATTTGTTGAATATGCTTTACCTTTGTCGGCCAGTTAGAAAAAGATAATTAATTCCCCGTAAGGGATCAAAATATTGCTCAAAGATGAAAAGGACATACCAACCTTCAAAAAGAAAGAGAGTTAATAAGCACGGCTTTAGATCTAGAATGGCTTCTAAAAGCGGTCGTAAAGTAATTGCACGACGTAGAGCTAAGGGACGTCATAAATTGTCAGTTTCCGACGAGAAGCACGTTAAGTAAGCGCTACTCTCTATAATAATTGCAATGGCAACTTCAGCATTAAAGGTATTTTACCCATTGATGCTAAAGTTGCCATTCCTATTTAAGCCTTCCCTATCCTAGCTTCTCAATGTCTGACCAGTCTCAGCTCCACAAAAAACAAGATTCCAACCTAAATCGATCAATTCAAAGTTAATTTGTAATTTAAAGCCTTTACTAGCGTAACTGTTTGGACAAACCAATATGCCTGATTTTACTTTCAAAAAAGAAGAACGACTAAAAAGCAGAAAGATACTAAGCCAGCTTTTTTCAAAAGGGGCCTCTTTTAGTGCTTTTCCTTTACGAATTGTTTGGGCGCCTATCCTTGTACCACAAAGTGATGCACCTGCTCAAATGGCACTCAGCGTTCCAAAGAAAAAATTCAACAAAGCTGCTCATCGAAACTTACTTCGTCGACGTATCAGAGAAGCATACCGCCTAAACAAACATTCGCTCTACGAGAACATAGCAGATTGCCAACATCAATATGGCTTTATGCTTATTTATGTAGCAAAAGAACCTCTTCCATTCGAAAAGATAGAAAGCGCTATGATTAATATCTTAAAACGATTATCTAGGGAATTGAATAAAGTTGATACAACTATAGGTGGCTGATTCGCACCTTTTGATTGTTAAGAAAAGACCGAAGACGCAAGTTTCCTTCTAAGCTAAGTGCATAATCGCGAGAAACGCTCGGTCTAAACATACTCAACTAAAAATACTTTGTAGAATTAATAAATCTCAGTCTATGCGGCTTTTAAACCTATCCATTGTATCCCTACTTCTTTGCTTCACCAGCAATCATGTTGAAGCACAAAAAGTTCTTCAGTTAGAAAAAATTAATAGCCTTAAAATAAAGAAATATTATCTCGGAGATGTACTCACATTTCAATTAAAAGAAGAAGGCGATATCTGGCTTACAGAAGCCATTGAAGACATTTATCAGGAAAAAGGCTTGGTCCTTTTTGCTAACCGCGTGGTAAATGTAGATGATATTACCGCTATTCGCTCATTTCGCGTTCAGCGCTGGTCAAGACCCCTTGCAAAAAATTTAAGCTTGTTTGGAGTTACCTGGGGAGTACTGTCATTACTTAGCCCCCTTGCTGGCGTACCCCTTACTTGGGCGGCAGCGATTGTCCCTACTGCATCTTTTGCAGTTGCAGGAATTGTTCGTATTCTTTTTAGGTATCGCACTTACAAGATTGGAAAGAAAAGGCGGATGCGTTTGCTGGATATGGACCGAGAATCGTTTTTTAGGCAGGGTCCCTAGGTGAAAGAATGAGGATGGAGATTCCCCTCTTAATATGAGACTTTTGTGCTTGTACTCAGGTATTTAATTTGTCCCCCTCTATTATTTTTACTCCCCAGTAATAAGCAATTCAAAAAAACTAAAAAGTGAATACTTGGAAAAGTGTAACATCATCTAACGATACTTATGCTGATACTTATAGTGAATTTTCAAACGATATATGAAGAAGTTGAAGTTAATTAAATTTCGAAAAATATTTTTTCAACCGTAGCTCCGCCCCGATAGACGAACATTCACATTCCAATTAAAAATCATCTATCCAATAAACCCTGTAGGCCCAACTCATAGCCCTTAAGCCCCATACCCACAATAACACCCACACACTTCTCTGAAAAATACGAATGATGTCGAAAAGCTTCGCGTGCGTGCACATTACTAATATGTACCTCTACTACTGGTGTCGAAATAGCTCCAATCGCATCAGCAATAGCAATGGAAGTATGCGTGTAAGCACCACCGTTTAAAATAACTCCATCATAATCGAACCCAACTTCATGTAGCTTATCGATCAACACTCCTTCGTGATTGCTTTGAAAATACGAAAGTGAGACTTGTGGATATTGCTCAACCAAACTATCAAAATAATTTTCAAAAGTCTGCGCTCCATATATTTCAGGTTCTCGCTTTCCTAGCAAGTTTAAATTGGGACCATTGATGATGATGACCTTTTTCATGATTCAATGAGATTGTTTACAAACTTTGTTTATATAAAAAATCGTGCCTTGCATTTATAACTTCTGCAAGGCACGATTAATTATTCAAAAAATAAATTTTCTATCTTAGTTTGCCATTTCTGACAAAAATTTAATTCGTACTAATTGTATCTCTTCTAAAGTAATATCATCTTCTTCCAACTCTTCATATGCTTCATCAATGGAATCCGTTTCAGCTTCCATGAAATAATCGTATACATCCAATCGTGAATTCTCATCTACATTTTCTTCAATGTAATAATCGATGTTCAACTTCGTTCCTGATGCTACAATCATATCCAGCTCGTACAAAATTTCTTCCATTGAAAGATCATTAGAACCAGCAATATCATGTAATGGAATTTTCCGATCAATACCTTGAATGATATTAACTTTTATCTTCGACTTATTGGCGATTTGTTTTACAACAAAATCAGTTGGCCGCTCAATTTCATTTTCCTCTACATAGTCAGCAATCGTTTCAATAAACGGCTTGGCATATCGAATCGCTTTACCTTTACTTACTCCGGTAATCTTAGCCATATCATCCATATTAATTGGATATTGCGTAGCCATGTCTTCCAAAGAAGGATCCTGAAAAATTACATATGGAGGAATGTTATCTTTCTTCGCAATCTGTCGACGTACATCTTTCAATAAAGCCATCAAGGTTTTATCCAAAACAGCTGTCTTCCCAACTGGCTCATAATTGTCTGCAGTTTCTTTATCATAATCATGATTAACGGAAACCATTACAGATGTTGGGTTCTTTATGAACTCCAGTCCCGCCGGATTCAATCTCAATAAACCATACTTCTCGATATCCTTATAAATAAGGTCGTTGAGTAGAGCATTACGCAAGATAGAATGCCAGTAATTTTCATCATTATCTCTACCAACACCATACATCTCCAATTTGTCCTGCTTGAAGTTGATCATCTCCTGCGATTCCTTCCCCATTATAAAATCAACAAGTATCTTAATTCCATAATTTTCATTCAATTCTTGTATAGCTACCAAAGCTTGTTTAACATGTTCTTTTGCCTCAATTCGTTCTTTTGGATTGCGGCAGTTATCACACATCTTACTACATCCATCTTCGTGAAAAACTTCACCAAAGTAATGCAATAAGAATCGACGACGACAAGAAGCTGTTTCAGTATAAGCAATAATCTCTTGCATTAGCTGTGAGCCCATTTCTCTTTCAGCTACAGGTTTGTCACGCAAGAATTTCTCTAATCGTTGAATATCTTTGTAGGAGTAGAAAGCGACACATCGTCCTTGCAAACCATCTCTACCTGCTCTGCCTGTTTCCTGATAATAGTTTTCGATACTCTTTGGAATATCATAGTGAATTACAAAACGTACATCTGGCTTATCGATCCCCATTCCAAAAGCAATGGTTGCAACAATCACATCCACATCTTCCATCAAAAACTGATCTTGAGTTCTGCTACGCGTTTTAGCGTCAAGGCCTGCATGATAAGGAGCAGCACGCACATCGTTCACTTTAAGGAATGCAGCAATCTCAGATGCCGACTTTCGACTTTGCACATACACGATACCTGACTGACCAGGAACTTCTTTTACGATCTTTACAATACTACGTAAGGTTTGTTCTTTTTTTCCTTTTGGACGAATCTCGTAAAACAAGTTGTCCCGATTGAAAGAAGAAACAAAATTATTCAGACCTGTCATATTTAAGTTCTTGACAATGTCTGAGCGAACCTTTGGAGTTGCTGTAGCAGTAAGTGCTATGATTGGAATTTCTTTATTGATAGAATCGATCATCGTTCTGATCCTTCTATATTCAGGACGGAAATCATGTCCCCATTCTGAAATACAGTGTGCTTCATCTACGGCTACGAAAGAGAGTTTAACCGATTTGAAGAATTCAATATTTTCTTCTTTAGTAAGTGTTTCTGGAGCGATGAAAAGTAATTTAGTTTTTCCTTCTTCTATATCACTTTTTACTGTTTTGATTTGCCCTCTAGTCAATGAAGAATTTAAGAAGTGCGCTACCTCATCATCTTGGCTATGTGCTCTAATGGAGTCTACTTGATTTTTCATCAAAGCAATTAATGGAGAAACAACGATTGCAGTACCTTCCATCATTAAAGCCGGTAATTGATAGCAGAGTGATTTTCCTCCACCCGTTGGCATAATGACAAATGTATCTCTCCCTTCTAGTACACTTTTTATAATTTCTTCTTGCTCACCTTTAAACTTATCGAAACCGAAGTGATCGTTAAGTGCTATATAAATTGATTCGTTAGTTGCTACCATCTTTTTATTTAAGTCCTTGGATTTAAAAAGTCGACTATTTTTTCTTACCCTTACATTACAATATAGAAACACCATGCAGAGTTTTTTTAGGCAGGTATACTTAGCCTGGTAAGAATAGTTTTCTCAAGTTTAATAATTCTAAATTTTGAATTTTGTTTAAGCTGTCCTTAAAAATAAGAATTTTTTTGGAAACCAAAAGTAAATCGACTTAAAGTTTTCGTGTAATTTTTATCAAAGGTTAGATTAAAACAGATAGGTTTTTTGGAGTGTCAAAATCAGTGTTTAATTTCACCAACATTAATTAACGTAATTAAACTGATTTTAATTATACTGCCTGATTTTTTAAAGCTGTCAAAAATACAAAAATTTATTGTGAATAACAAAGAGAAAATTAAAGCGGTTGCACTGCGAACAATCGAGATAGAAATGGCTACAATCAGTGACTTAAAATCTAGCATTAATGAAGATTTTAACAAATGTATAAATGCCATATTTCAATCAAAAGGCCGTGTCATTTTTACAGGAATTGGTAAGAGTGCGATCATTGCACAAAAGATTGTTTCAACATTAAACTCTACAGGAACACCTTCCCTTTTCATGCACGCTGCTGATGCAATACACGGTGATCTTGGGATGATTACATCTGAAGATATTGTTTGTTGCGTTTCAAAAAGTGGAGAGACTTCTGAAATAAAAGTTTTGGTTCCACTACTTCGAAACCTTGGCAATACCTTAATTGGAATGGTAGCTCGAAAAGATTCCTACCTTGGCATAAATGCTAACTTTATACTGCATACTCCTGTGACACAAGAAGCGGAGCCCAACAACCTAGCTCCTACCGCAAGCACTACTGCTCAGATGGTTTTGGGCGATGCGGTGGCTTCTTCTCTTCTTGCTTTACGCGGTTTTACCCAACAAGATTTTGCACAATTCCATCCTGGCGGTACTTTAGGAAAACAACTTTATTTGCGCATTCGCGACATTTACCCAAAAAATGAAAAACCATTAGTTCATCCCGATACTAAAATCAGAGAAACCATTGTAGAGATGACTTCTAAAAGACTAGGAGTGGCTGTAGTAGTAGATACCACGAATCGGGTAGTTGGAATTATAACCGACGGTGACTTACGCCGAATGCTAGAACGAGAAGAAGAAACTCGAGGCCTTCTTGCCAAAGAAATTATGAGTAGTAATCCTAAAACAATAGACGCAAATGAACTTGCTGTAAAAGCACTTGAAATAATGCGGGTCAGTAGCATCACTCAATTAATTGTAGTAGAAGATAATAAATACGTTGGCGTCATTCACTTGCACGACTTGATTAGTGAAGGACTCATATAATGAAGTGATTCAATGAGAATTCAAACTGTAAGCTTCCTCCTTATCTGTCTCTTTTCTTTTGCTTGCGCAAAAAAAGAAAGGCAAGTCACTCCCGCTTTCTATCATTGGCAAACGCAACTCCAACTAAGTCCGCTCGAAACCTTGTATACAGACAGCCTTCATATTGAAAAACTATATGTCAAATTCTTTGATGTAGATCAATCCGATGACTCGGAAAAAACCAAAGCAGTAGCACAATTGCAAGTCAGTCATTTTGAGAATAAACATTTTGAAATAATCCCTACTGTTTTTATCACCAATCGAACATTTTATAAACTGGAAGAAAGTGATCTGGACAAACTCGCCATACAGATTTATGAAAAAATAAAAACACTCAAAAGTGGTTTTGATAAAAGTCCCTTAACCGAAATTCAAATCGACTGTGACTGGAGTCTAAAAACCAAGAGTAAATACTTCACATTACTTCGCCTTTTACGCGAACAGTTTGAATCAAAAAAAACAATACTCTCTGCAACCATCCGTTTGCATCAGATTAAATTTTTTGAAAAAACAGGTATACCTCCCATCGACCGAGGCATGCTCATGTTTTACAACATGGGAGAGCTTAGTTCTCCAGAGACAAGTAATTCTATTATCGATTTAAAGCTAGCAGAACTCTACTTGTCTAGGTTTTCAGAATATCCAATTGAACTAGATATCGCATTACCTATTTTTTCTTGGGGAGTATTATTTAGGGATAATAAAATGATCAAACTCGTTAACAACCTAGAAGCTTCTGACTTAGCGGATAGCAGTCGATTTCATAAAGCTTTTGAAAATCAATATAAGGTAATCAAAAGTACTTATCTTCAAGGCTATTATTTGTACGAGGGTGATCTGATCAGGCTGGAGCAATCTCCAATATCTGTAGTTCAGGCTGCTGCTAAAAAGTTAGCTGCACTCAATAAAGCAGAGCAATTGACTGTCAGTCTTTACCATCTCGACACTATGACTTTAAAAAACTATTCCTATGATCAACTACAAGAAGTGTATGATCAATTTATTGAGTACTAAGTCCAGAAGCCCCTTACTCGTTTGTGGCCTGCTGTATTCGATATTTTTGCTTGGCCCAAAAGATGGATTAGCCTGCGGTCCTTTCTACAATTACTTTGAGGGCTACAGCTTTATCATGCCAGAGATTTTTGATGAGGATGCCTCTACAGCTCCTTTCTTTATTGGATTCGATGACTTTTACAAAACTTATAAAGGTCCCGAGCTAGCGCAAACTAGTGGAAACGTAGCAGAATGGACAGAGACATTCTGCCAACTTGTCAAACAGCAGGATGTATATGAACTCATTTACAACTCTTCTGTTATCGACCTCGAACTATTGCGCACTTCCATTCGTAGTAAAAACATGCCCCTCGACTACCGTGTTTCTGGAAATAGTTTTGCCAGACACCTCAAACGAGAGAAATGTTTCCACACCGTCGACTACCTAATCTTTGCAAAAGAATGTGAGCCACACGTAACACAGCCCGAAAGTAGTTGGGACAAAATTCAACGAGATACTGCCTCCATGTACAAGTTGATCAAAAGAGGAAAAAAAGAGTTTCGAAAATCAAAGTCGAACTATATTAAATTGCGCTATGCGTATCAATTGATTCGACTGGCGCATTATGCAAAAAACTATCGCCTGACACTGGCACTTGAAGATGAACTCTTAGCAAAAATAAGACCCGTTGAAAGTATCATCCATGACTGGATCATGGGCCACAAAGCAGGAGCACTCAAAAACTTGGGACAGAAAACCGAGGCTGCTTATCTCTATTCAAAAATATTTTTAAACTGCCCCAGCAAACGAGCGTCCGCTTTTCGAAGCTTCCACATCGAATCAGATGAACAATGGAATGAAGTTCTTCTAATGTGCGCCACCACAGCTGAACAAGCCAACTTATACGCACTACGCGCTCAAGCCGATGAGAGCAAAGCGGTAGAAGAAATGATAAAAATATACGACCTCGATCCCACCAATGAAAATCTGGAAGTATTACTCGTCAATGAAATTAAAAAATTAGAACGCGATTTACTAGGTCTAGAATTCAATGACAAAAAAGAGCGTAACAAAAAGTTATTTGACATTCCTCGAAAAGAAGTTGGCAATTACGTCATCAAACTAAATGGTTTTGTTCGCAACCTCGCCAACGAGAAAAAAGTAAGTCGCCCAGAACTATGGCGTCTAGCTGAAGGTTACCTAGAATTTTTATCTGGCGACTATTACGCTGCTAACAAAACTTTTAAAAAACTCGGACCTAAAATAACGGACAAACTATTAAAAGAACAGCTCTCCGTTTTTCAACTTGCACTTGACATCGCTTCTTACGAAAAAATAGACGAACTCGAAGAAGCCGAAATTGCAGATATCATTAAAAAGAATGCCCTCTACAAAAAGTATAAAGATTTTGGGGACTACCTCAACGATAAACTCTCTTACGACTACGCACTACACCGTTCTCCAGGAAAAGCATTTCGCATGCAATACAATATTCGAGACCTAAAACCAAACCCACAACTTGACATCATAAATGACTTGCTTAATATTTTCAAAAAAGTAGAGAAAGCAGGTGAAGAACCTAGCAAACTAGAACTCGCCTTCATTACCAAAAAAGATGGAACCACAATAGAGGCCGAATTACTCGACATGAAAGCCACGCTATTGCTCAGCGAAGGTAAACCAGAAGCCGCCTTAGAAGCTTTTAAAGCGCTTCCTCGTGACCAATGGGACAACTACCAATTCTATGTTTATCGCGACTCTCTAACGGATTGTGTTAATTGCAAACCACAAGATTCTGTTGAGTATCTTAACAAGGTCGAATTGCTGGAAGAATTATTTGAATTAGAATATAAAGCCCGCGCCGATTTTGTCAATAGCAGCCAATATTACTACAAACTCGGCATCGCTTATTACAATATGACTTATTTTGGTACCAGTTGGAAAACAACAGATTACTTCCGAAGCGGCGCAAATTGGGGCTATGCCAAACTCGGTATTTTTCAAATGGGTGGTTACCTTCCTTACGGCAACAAAGAACATCAGGATTGCTCCAAAGCGCTTTTCTATTTTGATAAAGCCATCGATTTAGCCAAAGATCAAGAACAGGCAGCAAGGGCTAGCTTTATGGCTGCCCGCTGCGAACAAAAAAGATATTTCACGAGTAAGGACTGTAAATACAAGCCTTACAAAAATGAAATTCCAGATCTTCCTGAAGAATATCGAAAGTATTATGATTTGCTAATCACCGAATATGATCATACTTATTTTTATAAGATGGCAGTGAAGGAATGTAAATTCTTTGAGGCTTATGCTGGAGGGAAATAAGGTAGTCAACTCTGTCAGATCGCTTCGCATTGAAACTTCCCTTAAATATTAAGAGCCCGCTAACGCATGGTGCGTTAGCGGGCTCCTACATTATTGTAAACTATTAAATAATAAAAATAATCTTTACCATCCTTAGTTTAGTTGAAGAGAGCTATTCGCCCACATTCACTTCAATACGCTTATCCTGATTAGCCAATTGCCAAGCGGTATGAAACACCAACTTGCCAATGATTGCCATCTTATCAAAATTAATTTTTTCAACAGTATCAGAAGTTCTGTGGTAATCTTCATGGGTACCATTAAAATAGAAAATAGCAGGAATTCCTTTTTCTGCAAAGTTGTAATGATCTGAACGATAGTAATAACGATTCGGATCATCTTCTGCATTATAGGTATAGTCTAATACAAGCTGTGTATGCATTTGATTCATCTCTTCATTAATATCATGAAGTTCTGTGCTTAGCCGATTAGAACCAATGACGTAAACGTAATTTGGATTGGCAGCATATTTTTCGTCAACACGACCAACCATATCTACATTGATATCAACGATTGTATTTTCGAGTGGGAATACTGGTTTTTCAACATAATACTGAGAACCTAACAATCCTTTTTCTTCTCCAGTCACCAACATGATGAGGACACTTCTTCGAGGACCTTTACCAGCTGCTTTTGCTTTCGCAAATGCTTCTGCCAACTCCAACATAGTAGAGGTACCAGAACCATTGTCATCTGCTCCATTGTAAATATCATCGCCTCTTCTTCCTAAGTGATCGTAGTGAGCAGTTAGCACCACTATCTCTTCTTTTAGTTTAGGATCAGAACCTTCGATATAACCCATTACGTTATCGCCAATTAGTTGCTTTTTGTATTTATCTTGTACCAACTTCATTTGGGCTGGCATATTAACACTTCGACGTTTTCCTCTTCGTTGAATTTTCTTTCTTGCCCTTATTACTTTCTTGTATTTATCTCCCATGATTGCTTTTGCAATATTGGTAGAGATAAAATAATTATTAGCATAGCCTAAACTTTTCCCTGCCTCTTCACCTAACTGCACACCTGGCCCTACCAAAAATTTTCGGTTTTCACTCAACATTTTCTGAATTTCATTTTCGATAATCAAAATTGTTTTGACACCATTCTGCTTAGCGGCAATCAATTTCTTTTCCCAGTTGGTTGACCATTCGGACACTTCCTTTGTACCCGTTATACGCGACTTACCTTTCCTGTTCATAGGCTCACCTTTGTAAACCATGATCACTTTACCCTTTACATCCACTCCTTCGTAATCGCTATATTTTGGATCATCAATTCCATAACCCAAAAATACAACCTCGTCTGTCTCATTCAGTGGCTGTGAATTATTTCGAGTAGGATAAGAAATATAATCCCAGAGGTGCCGGTAAGATTTACCGTTTACGTCAAGTCCTACATTTTCCCAACGAGTCCAAGTAAAGACTACGTGTTGAAAATAACTATTGTCTTCACCAATTGTAGGTAGATTAAGTGACTTAAAATGGTTGGCAATATAATCAGCTGCCATTTCATTACCCGGCGTCCCCGTTTCACGACCTTCATATTCATCTGAAGCCAGTATGCTCAAATGTTTTCGGAGACCATCGGCAGTGATAGTTTTGGCAAATTCAATGGCGCCTTCCTGCTCCTTTAATTTTTGACGATATTCACGTGTTTGGCGAGCTGCGTCTGCTGGCTGTGCATAAGCAATCGCTGTCAGGGCGAGAAGCAAAGATAAACTGAGTAGTAATTTTTTCATATTGTTAAAACGATTTGACGTAGGGAAATATTGGGTAAAAAAGGTGGGAAGTGCGAAGTTGGAGGTAGGAGATTTTCGTCTAACGAGGAGGCAATACAAAATTCCCTCGATAGATGAAAACTGCCCGTCTTCCTCTTCCAGCTTCCAACACTGCTCTAGCAGCTAACCGCTATCTTATCAACACGACGACCATGACGACCGCCTTCAAATTCTGTATTTAAGAAAGTCCGTACCATCATGCGAGCTAAGCGCTCACTCACAAATCGAGCGGGAATAGAAAGTACATTGGCATTATTATGCTGTCGAGCCAAAGAAGCGATTTCTTGATTCCAGGCAATGGCTGCTCTGATATGCTGATGCTTGTTCGCTGTCATAGCAACACCATTCCCACTCCCACAGATGATGATTCCTAGCTCTGCTTTACTTTCTCCGATGGCCTCTGCAAGCGGATGAATGTAATCCGGATAATCAACTGAGTCCAGCGAATTAGTTCCTGTGTCGATAACAACAAATCCCTCTTTTTCTAAAAGGCTTTTAATGTTCTCTTTGTAAAGGAAACCTGCATGGTCCCCTCCTATGGCTATGGTTCTTTTTGACATAAGTCAGATTTATTATGAATAGTAATTAAGTCGTTTCTCTGTTGTCAAGCTTATATGGACTAAAGGACACAGGGTATGCCTAGACGCGATGTATCCTTCATTCCCTGCAAGCATGCTTATAAAATAAAAAAAGGTCGCCTGATTGCAAAATACAACCAGACGACCTTTTATTTTTCATTTATTGTCCTGGAGGGCTCACCTCCGTTCTTTCAAGACTATACGGTGCCAGTAAGGCTTTCATTTCTTCTTCGAATGCTGGATCCTGCATTGATTTTACGACATTTAAGATATCTCCTCTTACTCGTTGGAAGCTCATGAAATCATCTCTAAAACCAGATTCCAATTGTTCTGGTGTCAGATCATCCATCATAAAACGTAGTTGATCCGCTGCTTCTTCTGCGAGTTGACGAACTTGTGGCTTCGCTTTTTCAAACTCGCCTGCGCTCAGATATACTCGAATGAAGATCATAATATTTCCATCATAAGGGAAATTCATATGCGGGAAAGCTTCAAAATACTTGTCCACCATTCCTACTGCTTTTTCTTTTTCCCCCATTCGTAAAGCTTCATCTGCAGCTCTCATGATCGCCACCTTAATGGTTTGAACACTTGGCCCGTAGCTACGATCTACAAATAATTTTTGCTTATCGAAGTTACCCCAAGCAAATTTGTTCATCAAATTGTCATAGAATGTTGGAATGTCAACACGACCTTTTCCAACCATTCCGTATGCACCACTCTCCCTTGTTGGAGGTGTTTTTATCGGAACAAATCTCAAGGCTAAACCTTCCAACTCAAAGTATTGATCTAAACCGTGTAGTGATTCAGGTCGACAAGTTACTGCGAAGTAAACAGGTCTATCAAATGCATTAGAATTGATAATATCCAGCAAAGCAACATCTCCTTTAAAGATAAAAGTTTCGTTACTATTAGCAATCGTAAAATCGATTCGGTCAACCATTTGATTGGCATCTTCTGGCTTCACGATTCCATTTGCAAGAGCTTTTTGTTTGTCAACTTCAATAAACACATTACGCGATGGAAAATCAGAATCTAGTGAGCTGCCATTTTGTAATGGAATAGGATGTTCTTCTCCCACATGTTTTAGCGCAAAGCTAAGTGGCAATGGTTTATCCTTTTTCGTAACCGGATCCTTGTATGCGCCCCTGGGATCAAATGGTATTTGTATTCGTTTTTTCCCGTACATTTTTTCTGCAGGAATACTCATTTTGATGGCTGGAGAATCATTGACTTTTCGCCGCAGCTGATCTATATACCAATCGACTGCAATCAAGGATAAATTAACTACACGTACATCTGTTCGAATTCCCTCTATCTCCTGAGCGTACCATAGTGGATAAGTATCATTATCACCATAAGTGAAAATGATGGCATTTTCTGCACAGGAATTCAAGAAATTTGATGCATAATCTCTAGACCCTTTATGGTGTCGGCGACTATGGTCATCAAAATTTTGAAAGCCCATAATCAATGGTGCAGACAAAGCCAATGCAACTGCAATAGCACCTGCCGTTTTACCATTTAAGTTAGCCCTGTGTCTCAAAATTGTCATTAGAGCCAATACGCCCATCCCAATCCATATACAAAATGTAAAGAGGGAGCCTGCCAGTACATAATCTCTTTCACGAGGTTCATTTGGAGGCTGATTGGAATATATTATAATGCCAATTCCCGTAAGGAAAAATAGTGCTAAAATGGCTAAGAAGTCATTGGGTCGCCGTTTAAAATGGAAGAAAACTCCCAGCAAACCAAATATAAGTGGCAGGAAGAAATAACGATTCCTTCCTTCATGATTTTTCATTGATTCCGGCAAATTACTTTGATTGTAAAGCCGCATATTGTCTATAAATGGTATACCAGAAATCCAGTTCCCACTCTTTACATTTGCGGGAGTAAAGCCTTGCTCACCGTTTTGTCTCCCTGCAAAATTCCACATAAAGTACCGCCAATACATCCAGCCGACCTGATAGCGGGCAAAATAATAAAGATTATCTCCCATGGTCGGATTACCCGAGTTTCGGCCCATCCAATTATAATATAATTTTCTACGATTCGGATCCATGTGCCCCATTCGCGGAAAGAGTGACTCTTGTGAGCTGTCCCATTCTTGGGAAATCTTTTGTTCTACATGTGCATACTTGTCGCCTAATTTTCCATAACGTGGAATCACGTCTGTAGAGAGGTAACGACGATCAACATTAAAGTGAGGACCTTTCACCAATGGTCTTTCTCCATACTGTTCACGATTCAAATAAGGAATCAAACGGAAGGCATCTGAAGGATTGTTCATGTTGATTGGCGTGTTGGCATTCGCACGAATAACGACCACACCAATTGTTGAAAAACCAACCATCACCAAACCAGCTGCAACGATTAACGATTGCGCTAAAACATTTTTCGTTTTGTGTGAATATCGAAGCCCAGCATAAATCAAACCGCCAAGCAATAATATTGTTGGTATGATTCCACTATGAAATGGCATACCCATTCCGTTGACAAGTAGCAATTCAAACTTCGACCAGATCAATGGAATTCCTACGATTACAACTTTCTGAACATACACCATGAAAGCCAAGCCTGCGATAGTCGCAATGGCCATTCCTAGTAAATTACGCTCTTTGTATTTTTTGAAATAGTATAGTAGCGCAAGTGCTGGAAAAGTCAACAAACTAAGTAAGTGAACTCCGATAGAAAGTCCGGCTGCATAAACTGCGAAGAAAATCCATTTATCGTTCTTTGGTGTATCTGGCAATGTGTACCATTTCACCATAGCCCAAGTTACTAAGGTGGTAAAGAAGGTAGACATAGCATATACTTCTCCTTCCACTGCGGAAAACCAAATAGAAGTTGCAAAAGCGGTACACAATCCAGCAACGACACCAGAACCTGCTAAAGCAATATTTTGTCCCTCATCTGTTATACCATCTCTTCCTACTAAAGCCAATTTTCCTAATAACATGGTAATCCAACAAACCATCATAGCTGCCAAAGCAGTACAAACACCAGAAAGCATGTTAACTGAGAAGGCAATATCCTCTGGATTACTTGAAAAAATTTCAGCGATCACGGTAAACATCCGACCGATCAGGATAAATAAAGGCGCTCCCGGAGGGTGAACTACCTGAAGTTTGTGTGCTCCAGTGATAAACTCACCACAATCCCACAGACTACCTGTTCGCTCCGCCGAAAGGAAAAAGACGATCAAGGCGATCCCGAATACTGTCCATCCCGCTAAATTGTATAATTTTTTGTTGGAAATCATTTGATGCTTGATTTATTTGATTTTCCTCTGAAAACCAGTGTTTTAGAGAAAATTTAAGTATTTACTATTTTTCCTATGTGTTCTTAAACACATAAAGTACGATTACTTTCGTACTTAGTTTCAATATAAACAGCAAATGTAATAAAATATTGTCGGATTAGAGCGGAATTTGGGGGTCTCAAAGTCAATTTGAGTGAGGAGTGGGACGCTGGAAGTAGGAAGATCACTCGAACATAGTGATCCGCATCTGTGATGACCTAGCTCTTTCCAATTCACAGGACTCAAAATTTATACGCTAAATTCACAATTCAAGGATATTGTACCTTTCATAGCAATTGAAATTGAGCATGCTAATTAATTCGCCCCCTGCCTTTAATGTTTTAACTTTGCGGCAGAATCAATTAATATTGAAAGATGTTTAAAATTTTATTTATTGGAGTGCTTGTCTATGTATTTTACCGCATGGTGGCGCCTACTCCTCTTCCTCAATCTAAACAAGACATTTTAGATGACAAGCCTGCTGATGAGGATGAGTATATTGATTATGAAGAGATAGAATGAGAGAGGCTCGGAGACCTAACATAATGTGGAATGAGAACACGAATCTGAATACTGAGAGGCACAGTTGCCCACGATCGTAGTGATTCTTGGGAGTGACTGATATATTTTGCTTTCGCAAAAATTGTAAACGTAAAAAATCGCGTTTGACTTTTAGCTTTAACTAAAAAATCAGTATCTCCTAAATCTTACTACAGTATAGGACTTTCAGCTCCTCAGCCTTCAAAACCACGTTAGCTCAAAGTTTATTAAAAAAAACAACATGCACGAAGAAACTATTGGAGATCGCATACTTTACAAAAACAATCAAATCATTGCCTATAACAAACCGGCGGGCCTACCTGTCCAATCGGATAAAACGGGTGATCAAAATTTATTGAACATCGTTAAGGCTTTCGCCAAAAAGAGTATTGACGTGATACATCGGATTGATAGACCTGCTACTGGGGTTGTTTTGTTTGCAAAAACCTCAGGCGCTTTGGCCGCACTCAACTTGCAATTTCAAGAACGGACCATTAAGAAAAGCTATTTGGCTATCGTAAAAAACAAACCAGAAAAAGATGCCGATACACTCACTCATTTTCTGCTAAAGAATCAAAAACAAAATCGTTCTGTTGCTTACGACAAAGAAATTGCACATAGCAAGAAAGCAGAATTGACTTACAAAGTAATCGCCAGTAGCGACAACTACCATTTGTTAGAAATTGATTTACTCTCTGGTAGGCATCATCAAATCCGTGCCCAATTGGCGGCGATTGGTTCACCGATCAAAGGTGATGCAAAATATGGTTTTAAAAGAGGAAATCAGGATCGATCTATCCACCTACATGCTTGGAAGGTGCAGTTTAAACATCCTGTTTCTGGTGAGATAGAAACTGTTGTCGCTCCTATTCCTGATGAATCACTTTGGCAGTTTTTTGCTAAAGAGGCGAAGTTGGAGGCCGAATCTTAGCATAACCAAACTCAAATAAAAAATCATTTAACTATTCAAAGACTTCGGTCGCCGGACTTTAGCCCAGCCCATATAAGGAGAAGCCTAAATCCGGGCAAAAACTCGGAGACCGAAAACTTACTAAAGTTACATAAAGCATCTTTTCCTAAAAAGGTGCATTTCATTGAACAGTTACAAAATTCCTTTAATTTACTTTTTTTGCATAAAGCACTTTATAAAAATGGAAAATCAATTCGAGAAAAAGACAGACGTAAACGACCTAGGAGAATTCGGACTAATTGAACACCTAACAAAAAAATTCCAAAACAATCATCCATCCACCGTAAAAGGTATTGGCGATGATGCAGCGGTGATTAATAACGGTGACTTGGCTACTGTTGTTTCTACTGACATGTTAGTAGAAGGCATTCACTTTGACATGATGTACACACCATTGATGCATTTGGGATACAAGTCAGTTGTAGTCAATTTATCAGACATCTATGCAATGAATGCGACACCAAAACAAATTACGGTTTCTATTGCCATCTCCAATCGGTTTTCTGTAGAAGCGATGGATGAATTGTACAAAGGGATTCATAGGGCTTGTGAGTTTTACAATGTTGATTTGGTGGGTGGCGACATGACTTCTTCACCAAAAGGTTTGATTATTTCTGTAACAGCGATTGGTACTGCGAAGCCTGAAAAAATTGTTTACCGAAACACTGCGAAGCTCGGCGATTTGCTTTGTGTAACTGGTGATCTTGGAGCTGCGTATCTAGGTCTCCAAATCCTGGAACGTGAGAAGCAAATCTACCTTTCTAATCCTGGCGTACAACCTGAGTTGGATGGACAAACTTACCTTGTAGGTCGTCAGCTCAAACCGGAAGCTCGTCGTGATGCGATTCAAATGTTTGAGCAAAACAATTTGATTCCAACCTCAATGATTGACATTTCGGACGGTTTGGCTTCTGAAATATTTCATATTTGCAAGCAATCTAACCTAGGTGCTTTTGTGGAGGAGAGTGGTGTTCCTATTCATCCAGATGCGGAGCTGAAGGCACTTGACTTTAAGATGGATCCGATTACTTGTGCGCTTAGTGGTGGTGAAGATTATGAGTTATTATTTACGATCAATCCAGATGATATCGAGAAGGTGAAATTCTTGCCAGACATTTACATTATGGGGGAGATGGTGAAGCCAGAGGATGGTATTAAGTTGCATACTAAAGGTGGTAATTTACATGCGATTACGGCTCAGGGGTGGAAGCATTTTTGAAATGTAAAATATAAAACCGCAAAAGTTAAAATGTAAAAGTTGTTCAATACCGTATTGGCCGCACTAGACGAGTAACTTTTACATTTTAACTTTATCATACTTCGACTGAGCTCAGTACAGCGTTTTGCGGTTTTACACTTAAACTTTTCCCCCATACTGCATCCGCACATATTTAATCAATCGCTTATCTTCCAAGTGCATATGCTCATAATAAGTCTTAAAGTCCAACTCCGGCATCACCAATTCCTTGTTATAAATATTATCGTCGTGATAAAGCAACTCAATATCAGGCTCTGCAGCTACAGTTTCTAGCGTGAATTCGTAGAGTGGTGGTGAGTCCGTCTTCAAGTGAATAAGACCACCTTTCTTGAGTAGTTTTTTATATTGATTGAGAAATCGTGGACTGGTAAGTCGTCGGTTGGATTTACCATCTTTTAGAAATGGATCGGGAAAAATAATCCAGATTTCATCAATCTCGTCTTCTTCAAAAAATCGATTAATCATCTCAATTCGGCAACGAAGAAAAGCTACATTGTCAAGCCCTTCTTCCAAGGCCTCTTTTGCTCCTTTCCAAATTCGAGCACCTTTGATATCCAATCCGATGAAATTTCGATCCGGATACATCCGACCAAGAGCCACGGAGTACTCCCCTCGGCCGCAGGCCAACTCTAAAGTAATCGGCTTATCATTTTTAAAATGATCCGACTTCCACTTGCCTTTCATCTGCAGCTCTACCCCATGCTGACCAACGAGGAAATCTTCTTTCACACTAAAGTTTTCGTAAACGTGTGGAAAGCTTAATAGCTCCGCAAATTTTTGAAGTTTATTCATTGTACTAATTGTTCTTCTTTTATGTTGATTGTATCACTATTGGTTTGCTCCAGTATCAAGCTATCTGCAACAGGCAGCAAAATACGATCAAGTGTTTGCTGAAACAAGGGGAAAGCTGATAAATTTTTATGTTCTCCGTCTTCTATCGTAATAAATTCATCTTTAGTGTTCAAAATATCCTGCAATCGAGTCGCATTCCGATAAGGAACAACCATATCTTCGGTACCATGTACGATCGTTACTGGGTAAGGTACTTTAGGAATATTTTTATTATTGGCAAACTCATATTGCAAATCAAAAGGCAGCCAAAGAATCATGACCTGATCCATAAACAAGGATGGTATACTGTTATATGGTGTTTCAAGAAAGAGATGCTTAGCTGGTACTTGACTTGCTAATTTGCTGGCGACACCTGTTCCCAACGAACGACCATAAATGATCGTTTCTTCTGACTTATATTCTTGCATCAAATGATCATAAACCATCCTTGCGTCTTCATACGTTTTGATCTCCGACACTTCGCCTTCACTTTTGCCATAACCCCTGTAATCCATCATAAAAACATCGTAGCCTCTTTTCGTGAAGTCCTCATGTGCGTTACCCCAAAAATCGAGATTAAGAGAATTACCATGAAAATAGAGTATCAGTCCTTTTCTCTTTTCCTTGGATTTAAAATGCAAATAATTGAGTGGGATTTTGTCGGAAGTTTCAATATAACCTTCTTTAAAATCTGTATCAAATTCAAACTCATAATCATCTGGCAAGTACTCCGGTTGAAAGACGATAGAAGTCTGACCAACATACACCACCACCCAAAGCAGTAAATATAAGACCAGCAGAAGTCTGCCTATAATGAACAATGTTTTTAACTTCACAATTATGTTTTTAACAGTTACTGTTAACAGGAAAGCCCGAACAGGCTGACCCCTAATTCAGTTATCTTGATATTTGGCTGCATCGCTATTGGTATTGGCAATAGTTTTTAACAATAGCATCTGTCGGGCCGCCAGGCGAGAGTCAAAATGTAAAAGTAGCGGTAAATCGTAGGAAACACGGCGTTTTTTACGCTCGCTGGCAAACTTTTACATTTTAAATTTTGCGGTTTTACATTTTACATCCAGACTGGCGGGCCTGTCTAGTTAGTCAGATAGACTCGACAGGTTTAAACCTTGTTCCGTATCCCAAAATCAATTAACGGTCAGCCTGTTCCGTCTTCAAACTAAAAAAACCATTATGGCCAAAAATAAGCATTTTACATTCGGGATAAGAAAAGGTACCATTGAATCTGTAGTAGAAATATCTAAAAAGGTAGATGAACTGAAAAATCCATACCCTGCGGAGGAGTACCACAAGCGATTAACAGATGTGCCACACATCATTCTTGTCGCTTATCGGGGTGATATGTTAGCTGGATTTAAGGTGGCTTATGAACGTGAGGGCTATTTTTATTCTTGGATGGGTGGCGTGATTCCGGGCTTTCGCCGAAATGGTATTGCCTTAGCACTTGCTATGGAACAGGAAGAATGGGCCAGAGAGCAGGGCTATACTTCGGTTACTTTCAAAACTCGTAATATTCATAAAGCGATGTTGTGCTTTTCTTTGAATAATGGGTTTAACATTATTAAGGTGGACCTTCATCAGCAAGTGGAGCAGCATCGGATTTGGCTGAAGAAGGAACTTTAAACTGAAAATGAAAAAACTGTTCTGACGGAAGTCCAAAGACAGAAGACGGGAGTCACCTTATATCGCGGGTATATGACCACAGGAAACTTCCATCTAAATGCAAAATATAAGCATCGCTAAGCCAACCAAATTCGTTAAATTTGCACCTTTAGTTATATTTGCTGTTGCAAAATAAATACAGGAATAAAATTCACCATTACCTAAATATCAATTATGAAGATCAAATCGATTTTACTAACGCTTATTGCTTCTGCATCCTTCTTTTTTGCCTCAGCTCAAGGGCTTTCTTATGGTTTCAAAGTAGGACTCAATTTTTCTCAACTGAAAGGCGACCTTGAAAACGATGCAGCCGGTATGTCTCTGGAAAGCATGAGTAGTTCAACAGGGTTCCACATTGGTGCAGGTGTCATCTATAAATTTACCGATCGATTTGGTGTAAAGGGTGATTTTTTGTTTACACAAAAAGGAGGAAAGCAATCCTTTGATGGAGAAGCAGTTCAATTGTTTTACAATTCAACGGGCGATGCTGCAGTCTTTCAAGGCAACCGAACTTCTTTTCTACGGACAACTAATTCTTACTTAGAATTTCCGATTACAGCATATGGTCGATTTGGAAAATTCGAAATATCTGGTGGTATGTATGTTGGTATTTTGGTTTCATCTAAAGCCGTTGGAAATGTTACTTTTACAAATGATGAGATGCCGGGTGGACTTGATGGAGAGTTCGAATACAGCTATTTTAAAGACGATCCTTCTGAACCTACTAGTTGGGAACCGGTAGATTACAATGTCGTTTCATTAAATGGTACCGCAGGTTTCTATCCCGAAACTGTAGGCGGCTATTATGATCATCTAAATAAAGATGGTAATTTTTTCAAAGGAATTGATTTTGGTTTGAATGCCGGACTAGCTTATTTCGTGAATAAAGGTTTATTCATTGGCATGAATCTCAACTATGGTTTAGTGGATGTAACCAATAATAATTTTGATATTTCATACTCAGAATTGGATGGTACGACTTATAAGTCTAGAAGTGATAGCGATAGAAATTTTACTTTGCAGGCTAGTGTTGGCTTTAGTTTTTAATAAAAAATTCTACCGGAATGGGACACGTATTTGGCGCTTGCCTCCTAGGATAGGTTGATCCAATCCTACTTCAAGAGAAAATCAAAAAAATCCCGAGCCATTACTGACTCGGGATTTTTCATTAGATATAATCTCGCCGGTTTAATTACCACGCATCAAGTACTTCTTGCCATCAATTTCAATAGCGCTAATTGTACGTTCTCCTGTCAAGTATAGGTAAATAGGTCCTCCTTTCTTAAGTGTGAACTCCATTTGGTAACGCTCCTCATCTGGCCCAGCACTTTTGTCTTCACGCTCGACTACTTTTTTGACTTGGTAGGTCCATTTTTTATCTTCACTACCTCCGTCATCATAAGTTAGAATCGTACGTAGATTGATAAAATATTCCTTAACGATTTTTACTTTTTTCTTTTCTTCCTCATTTGATTCTTCCTCTGCTTCCTCCAACTCCTCCGCGGAAGGTGACGCACCTGCGTCTATAATAGGTCTTGGTGCTGGCTTTACAACTGGTGCTGGCACCTCTTCCACAACTTCTTCTTCCTCTTCTTCCAAATCACGACTGTTGCTGGAATTATATCCTTGAAATTTTCGACGCTGTGGGGCTCGACGTGCTGGCTTTTTTTCTTCTGCTACTGCAACAGGTTCTTCTTCTACAAGTTCTACAACTTCTTCCTCAATTTCAGCAATCACTTCTTCTTCTTCTTCACCAAGTTCGATATTCTTAATTTTCTTCTTCTTTTTCTTCTTCTTTTGTTTCTTCTCAATGATGGTCACCTTTTCTACAAAAGTAATAGAGGTGCTGTCTGCTTGTTGTAAACGTTCTTGTACATTTTTTTCATCCTTATGTATTTTGATAAAAGGATAAATTGATTTACCCCAAAGACTATCCACATCCTGGTTTACCATTTCCCAACGGTCGGTAAAGTAAGCTTTCTCTTTTAAGCGAAGACTTTTAGGTACTCTTGGTAAATGGAAAATAATTTCTTTTTCTTTAGTCGATTTCTTAAAAACTAAAGCTTCCACATGACCATACTTATTTTGAATAACTTTCAGATGCCCTTGTACCGTAGGGTCACGGGCGTTCATCAATTTAAAGATGAAGCCATATTCTACTTTGTCAATATTATTAACACTGTAAACACCTTTGATATCTTTTCCTTCAACAAAAAGATTGTTGGTCGTGATACCAAAAGAATATTCCCCAACTTTCAGCTCTGCATCAGATTCATTGGGAATCTCCATAAAGTCAGGAACAAAATTATAACCGATCATATCTGTTTGCTTAAGAAATATTCGATCAGTCATATAGGAATATTGCTCTTGTGCAATGATGTGTGTTGCAAACAAAAAGCAAATGAAAAGTGGGAATAAATTTTTAATGCGCATTATTTCCAATTGTTTTAATTTTTCAATGATGTGTCTTACCGTTTAGACGACTAAGTAGAAGTCTAAGTTACCTTCTGCCATAAATATACCAAGCATGATTGTAATAAGCTTTTTTTTAAAGTTCTTTATCAAAAAAATAACATTCCTTTATAAAGGTTATTTAGGGCTTATAAAAACTACAATAACCCTAGCAAAATTTTATTGTGCTAAGGTTCTACAATCAAAAGAAGTGTAAAAAGGTATCTAAAACTACAGGTGGGTATGGGCAAAAAAAAAGTGAGCAAAGATCAGTATTACCCCCCAATAAACTGATCTCACTCACTCGGTTTTAAGATCACTTCTGACCTTAAAGATCTTTGCAATATGTTTCCCTTATTCCATTTTTCAGTAATCACAGTGTAACGTACCTAGGGGGGAATTCTGAGGGGAGAAAAAGCAAAAACCTATTCTTGCAATATTTTTTTTTTAAAAAGAGTGAGTATAGAACCAGTATTACCCCCCAATAAACTGGTTCCACTCACTCGTTTTTAAGATCACTTCTGACCTTAAAGATCTTTACAATTTGTTTTCCTTATTCCATTTTTCAGTAATTACTAAGTAATAACCTAGGGAGGATTTAAAGGGGGCAAAAGCAAAGACCGTGCTCTTAATTTTTTTTAAGAAAAGCGAGTTTGAGACCAGTATTACCCCCCAATAAACTGGTCTCACTCACTTTTTAAGATCACTTCTGACCTTAATTCTTATATATCTTTCAAATAGAAACTTACCTGGGCAAGGATTCTATTCTTAAATTCAATGATATTTTAGGGCTGAAAATTGGGAGTGAAGTAAATTTGTTTCGTTTTGATTCTTATGAAAGCTACTCATTTTCTCTCCGCGTCATCCATTGCGTCATATACTTTCTTAGTATCCAAATACTATGCCATTACACAAAAGACATATTTGTTAATTCTCTATTAGTGCTACGCGTTTCTATGAATTCACCTCTACCCTTTCTCTCGGTCAATCCATTAAAGACTTTTCTATACTCATTGTAATCAGTAAACTCCATATAAGGTGTGCTCTCTCCATTATTAGTTTTAATCAAAATTTGGAAGCACAGATGATTATTATTATAGTAGAACTTAGTGATCAAATCTTGCTCATTTGAACTTGTAGTAGTATTCTCGTTTTGCATGGTGCGGATATTTTAATTTGTTAAATGATTATGTATTTGATTATTGGTTTTGCAAGAATGAGACCACAATCACCAAAAGCAGATTAGAAAATAATAGGATTTGTGACGGGAAATCGGGTCAGCATATTTGACATATTTATCATAAGAAGAGAGGCTATATGTCTCAAAGTTTTAATACAAAAGCCTTTATTTACGTCATTTTGGCAGAATAACGGCCATGGCACAGGCTTTGACCCCTTAGTAAAAATTGACTAACCAAAATTTATCATAGAAATGCAAAAAGGTAATATTTCTGTACAAACTGAGAACATCTTTCCGATCATTAAGAAGTTCCTATACTCCGATCAGGAGATCTTTTTAAGAGAGCTTATCTCCAATGCTGTTGATGCGACTTCCAAATTAAAGACGCTTTCTGCAAAAGGTGACATAAAAGGAGACCTTGGAGACACCAAAATTGAGGTAATTCTTGATATAAAAGAGAAAACACTTACCATTCGCGACCACGGTATTGGCATGTCTGAAAGTGAAGTTGAAAAATATTTGAACCAAGTAGCCTTCTCTAGTGCAGAAGCTTTTGTAAAAAAATATAAAGACGACGCCAACATCATCGGACACTTTGGCCTTGGTTTCTACTCTGCTTTTATGGTCGCTGACCGAGTGGAGGTTGTTACTAAATCTTATAAGAAATCTGCTAAATCTGTAAAATGGGCTTGTGAAGGTGATCCTAAATATACGCTTGAGGCGGGCGATCGCAAAGAACGTGGTACCGATGTCATCCTACATATTAATGATGAAGGGAAAGAATTTTTGAACGAAGGTAGAATAGAAACATTACTTAATAAGTACTGTAAGTTCTTACCTGTTGAAATTAAATTCGGTACAAAGGTAGAAACGACCTTTGAAGGGGAAGGTGAAGAGCGCAAAGAATTGCAAACAGAAGTTGATAACATCATCAACAACCCTAAGCCAGCTTGGAAGAAGTCTCCAAGAAGTTTGAAAGACGAAGATTATAGAGCATTTTATAATGAAATGTATCCATACAGTGAACCACCAATGTTTTGGATTCACTTGAATATTGATTTCCCATTTCACCTTACTGGAATTCTTTATTTTCCAAAACTAGGTAACAACCTAGAGCTTCAGAAGAACAAAATCCAACTTTTCTCTAATCAAGTTTACGTAACTGATGATGTAAAAGAGATTGTACCGGAATTCTTGACCTTATTACATGGTGTCATCGATTCTCCAGATATTCCACTGAACGTTTCTCGTAGTTATCTACAAAGCGACAGTAATGTCAAGAAGATTACTGGCTATATCACTAAAAAGGTGGCAGACAAACTAGCGAGCCTTTACAAAAAAGATCGTAAAGCTTACGAAGAAAAATGGCCTGACCTTGGTGTATTTGTTAAATACGGAATGGTCTCTGATGAGAAATTCTATAACAAAGGAACCAAGTTTGCACTTTTGAAAAATGTAGATGGAGAATACTTCACCATCGAAGAATATACTGAAAAGATAAAAGTAACTCAAACGGACAAGCACGATAAGATCGTCATGCTTTACAGCAACAATCCAACAGAGCACGATAGTTTTATCCAATCTGCTAAAGCACGTAGCTATGATGTTCTTGAATTTGATACGGTAATTGACAATCACTTCATCCAACACCTAGAGCAAAAATTAGGTAACGTGACTTTTGTACGTGTTGACTCAGATACTGCTGATAACCTTGTACAGAAAGATGAAGTAACAGAATCTGTACTAAGCGAAAAAGAACAGGAAAAAGTAAAAATCCTTTTTGAATCAAAGGTAAAAGAACCGGGTGCTACGGTTTCACTAAAAGCGCTTTCACCTGAAGATATGCCGATCATGATCACTCGCCCAGAATTTATGCGTCGAATGAAAGAGATGCAATCAATGCAGGGAATGGGCATGGGTAACATGCCTGACTCCTACAATGTGGTGGTCAATACCAATCATGATTTGATCAGCAACAAGTTGATAAAGATGAAGAGCGCTGACAAGAAGGATGATTTGGTAGAACACCTTGTCAACCTCGCAATGTTGAATCAGGGAATGTTGAAAGGTGTTGATTTGACTACCTTTATTACTAAGAGTATTGACTTTTTGAAGTAGAGGGAGAAGACGGAAGTTTCCCTTGGTATGGAGAGCCCGCTAATGCATGATGTGTTAGCGGGCTTTTTGTTTTTATTTTAATGGGCACAATACAGCCTTACACGCTTAGTACAGTTGAAAGTCCAACAACTACAGATGATTCATTCTTAGAAATCATAGTGATTGCAGATGATGGTAACACGACCTTTGCCAATGATGATGCGGAAGACGATGAACAGTCAGTTACAGCTTTTGACTTCGATTCGAATGGTAATGGAGGTAGTGATCAAGAAGTATTAGATTAGATATAGGATCATGACCTCTCGGAGTAGAGTGCCAATCGGACAGGGATTAATTGCCAGAGCACTAAATGTAAATAGGCTATTTTGAAACAAGTTTCTTTCTATAAAAAAATCTGTTTGAGATGGAATGGTTTTTGGTCTTTATACTTAGGAATGAGTCATAAAAAACTTCAATATCAAAGAGAAGCTCTCTCTTTAGTATAGAAAAAAATGAGTTATCAACAAACCTCAATTCCATTGATAACAAATTACTTAGAAACAATCAACCTACTAGCTCATCAAATAATTGGATACATCTATTGATGTATCCCTAAAGCTATTTTACAATGATAAAAAAAATATATCCCTATCTAACCTTTAGTATTCTATTACTATCTATTAGTACGGTTCATGCACAAACTCCACCCGGTGGAGTAACCACAGACCTAACCATCTGGTATGACGCAGGAGATGTCAATGGCGATGATAACTACACCAATAATCCTGCGGATAGTACGGAGATTATGACGTGGGTAGATAAAAGTGGCAATGGCAATGACGCCGTTGTTTCGACGGGTAAAAACGGAGCTATTCTGGAGACCGATCCCTTTGAGCTGATCAATGGCAGACCTGTGCTCAAATTTAATCAAGTCAGTCAATCGTTGGGATCTATCTATCATACTGGAGTCGATGTTAGAGCATCGGTAATGGAAGATATGACCATTTTTTTAGTCTATAAACCCAAGACAGCAGTTACTGGAAACAGTAATTGGCAATCACCTTGGGGGAACGATAATGGCGCATGGGATAGGTTTTATTATTCCTCTTTGGGAGCAGATCCAACAAGTGGTATTGTCTCATTAGGGAATGTTGCCCCTAGTTCTCAAACAATCCCAGAAGCAGGAAAAATAGATGAGGTCTATCTACAGACTACCGCTTATAATGGTGATACTACGGGAGGAGTTAATAGCGGACCAACTGGGGGTTCTGCCGTATACTTTAATGGGGATTTAATTCAAGCATTTACTGATAATACGCATGCTTCTGCAGCATATAGCGAACTTTCTATAGGCTGGGATGGAGATTCAGGAGCCTTTGATGGACAAATCGCTGAAGTCATGGTTTATAGTCGAATTTTAACAGCATGTGAATTAGAACAAATAAACAATGCCTTGGGATTAAAATATGGGAAAGATTTTTCTGGCTTTGCAGCTAGTTATGATCCAGCATCTTTTTTTAATCTCAATCCGAATGCAATAGGTATTTCAGCTTCAGCTTGTGGGAGTACTGTTCAAGTAGATGAAGCGGCAAGTAGTCAGGTAACGATCAATAATCCAACCAGCAATGATACTCAAAATGAATTTTTGATTATTGCTCATAACGATGTCTCAGGGGAACAATTATCGATCAACATTCCTGTGGGGGCAACGATTAGAATGGATAGAGTTTGGAGAGTAGAAGAAGAAACCAATACCAATACTAATGGTGCTGGAATTGACTTAGGATTGGTAGATGTTATCTTCGATCTTTCTACTATAGGTTTGACGGATGCAGGAGTAAATGAGTACGTATTATTAATAGATAGCGAAGGAACTGATTTTAGTAATGCAAGCATCTATGAAAGTGCTCCAAGTGTTAAACTACTTGGTACTTATGCCAATGGAAAAATCACTTTTAGTGGTGTAAACTTGGATCATGACGACCATTTTACCTTAGCGGTATTGGATAATATTCCGCCAACAGTTACGATAGAGCAGTCGGCGAGTCAGGCTGACCCGTATTATGAGGGCTATGATGTACGCTTTACAGCAAGCTTTTCAGAACCTGTGGATGCATCAACTTTTACTTGTAGTGATCTTACCATAGGAGGCACGGCCACCTCGGCTTGTACTAGTATCACAGAGGTGGCACCTTTTGACAAAACTACTTACGAAATACTGATTACTGCTACCACTATAGGAACCGTTACGGTTGAGATTCCTGCGAATACTGTTCAAGATTTTGGACTGAATGATAATAGCCAATCTACGAGTACAGACAATAGTGTCACCATTCGTCAAGTGACTTGGCAAATAGGGATTACACCTGCTCAAAACGGTTCGGAAGATGGTACGGACGTGGTCTATGTGGTTAACTTAATTGACGATTTAGGGGGCACCTATATCAATAATACGAATGCCCCGATTACAGTAGGTATCGCTTTTACGGGGTCAGCAGACCAAAGTGATTTTACGACAACCTTTCCTACTATTGTCAGCATAGCGGATGGTATGAGTAGTGCAACAGTTACACTTACCGTAAATGATGATACGACAGTAGATCCTAATGAAAATATTACAGCGACGCTCTCTTCTCCTTTAATCGGTATTGTAGATCCAACTGATTTTAGCGATATGGCAAGCATCGATGATAATGATGACGATGATGGTGATGGGGTAGAAAACTCAGTAGACCAATGCGAAGGTTTTGATGATAATTTGGATAATGATAGTGATGGAGTTCCAGATGAATGTGATTTAGATGATGACAATGATGGGATTTTGGATATAGACGAATGCCCAGGAACTTACAGTCTAAACGTAGGAGGATCAGGTTTTACCGACGCTCAAGGAAGAGTATGGATATCGGATGCATCTTTTGTAACAGGAGGGTCGACTGCCACCGAATCAACTACCATAACTAATTTAAACTCTGGGCATCAAATAGGTACCACATCTGATGCAATGCTATATGCTACCTTTAGGAATACTGGTTATACAGGCTCTTTCACTTATGCCCTCCCAGTAGCAAATGGAGACTATACAGTCGTATTTCATTGGGGAGATGGATTTACTAATGGTAATGCCCGAATGATTGATATAGACTTAGAGGGAACAAACGTAATTAGCAATTATAGCGCTCAAAACGAGTTGGGTGTTTCTGTTGCAGGAACACGAACCTTTACGACTACCGTATCAGACGCTGAATTAAATATCCTTTTTTCAGGAACAGGTTTCCCGATCCTCTATGGCTTAGAAGTATTTGGCGATTGTGATACGGATGGGGATATGATTGTCGACTATCTTGACCTCGATTCCGATGACGACAGCTGCCCAGATGCGATAGAAGGAGCAGGCAGCTTTACGATAGCATCCATTCAGAATGATACCTTAACAGGAGGCGTAGATGCAGATGGTATTCCAATTGTAGCAACTGGAGGTCAAGCAATTGGAACCGCTACGGACTCCACTCAAGTGAGTCAAGAATGTTTAACAATTGCAGAAAATGATATCAATCAAACACCAATGAATACAGCGGTAGATGGTAATGTATTGACCAACGACTCAGACCCATCAGGAGATGCACAAACGGTCACATCCGTCAGCTATATAGATGTAGCAGGTGACACGATCACAGTAGCCGTACCTACAGATGGAACGGATGTAACGGTAACAATAGGAGATGGCGCCAGCGGAACGGCGGGAATCTTAGCCATCAACGAAGACGGCGAGTATACCTTTACTCCAGCAACGGGTTACACCGGTGATATACCAACGGTAACTTATGAAGTAACCGATGAGAATGGTTCAACAGATATAGCATCTTTAGACCTAGATGTCATTCCAACGGATGACCCAGCAACGGACCAAGCACCAGTAGCAAATGATGATACCAGCACTACAGATCAGGATGTAACGGTAACTGGCAATTTCATAGATGGAAATGACAGCGATCCCGATACACCACAAGATGATTTAGTAGTAACAGCAGTCAGCGGTTTAGATGTAAATGGAGATCCATTGGCAATTATTCCAGATGATCCAGCAGTAAACATTTACGATGAAGATGGAACTATAGCTGGAACGATCACCGTAGGAACAGACGGTTCTTATACCTTCGATCCAGCACCAACCTTTACCGGAGATGTGCCAGTAAGCTATACGATCCAAGATCCAGAAGGAAATAGTGGAACTGCTGATTTGACCCTTACGGTAAATCCAGATCCATCCGGAACGACTAACAATAGTTATACGAATGACGATGCCAGCAGTGGTCCTGCCGGCGAAGATCTAACAGGTAATGTATTGACCAATGACAATGATCCAGAAGGAGACGACCAGGACATTACCTTGATTGATACCGATGGAGATGGCGTACC
>CAKZUK010000189.1 GCA_937921775.1 uncultured Saprospiraceae bacterium | reverse complement strand
GCTCAACGACCAATGCAGTAATCTTTTTCAAGCCAATTAATCATAACTCATTCGATCCCGAATGGTTCCATCCTTACGATGAATAATGACGGATGATCTATAATTGATTGCAATGTCGCGTGCGCGTTCGATTGCCTCATCTTGGCGATCGTACACTGCTGTATATTTCTCATTACCCGCTCCTTTCACTGCCCAACCTTCGGGGTGAGGTACTACATGTTGATTGTGCGTAGGTGCGGTTGTCCGAACACCCATACTTTTCAGGATGATCTTAATTATTTTTTTGAGTAGGCTTAGCCAAAAGTTGGATTCGCGGATGTCTGACATGGCTACTGTGTTTACTTTTCTTTTAAATCAATAAGTAGTTTGACGGAAACAATTGGTCCCGCCACTTAGTTCCTTAATCTATTGAAACAAAAGTACTCGTTCAACTTTTAAAAGTTCATGATTTTTATCAAATATTTTTAGAAAATAAATTCCCGCAGGAAGACCCGCCATATCTAGTTCATAAATACCTCCGCGTCCAACTTCAACATTTGCCTTTATTTGTTTACCATCAACACTAACTAATTCAAACTCCTGACAAGTCTTGCACTGCACATGCAATAGAGCGTTTGTAGGATTAGGGAAAACCTTGATCGTTGATTGTTTTTCTGGTTCATTGGTGTCTACTGTTGTCACCAAATAATCCGCTTCAAAAGTGCAAGCACTTGCATCTGTAACCGTGACAAAGTAAAATCCATTGTCTATAACTTCTAACAGCTCAGTTGTGTCTCCGGTATTCCATTCATAAGAATATGGAAGTTCTCCCTCCTCTAAAATAGTCAATTCTAAAAAGCTGGTATTTAAACCAAGAATACCATCGAAAGGTATTATCGCTATAAAGAAAGAAACAGATTCCGTTTCTTGATAGCTGTCGCTAATAGCAACATTATAAGAACCAGTACTCAGGTTATCAACGAAAGAGGTATCCAGATTTGTAAAACTCCAATCATAGCTATATGGTGGTATTCCTCCGGTTACCGTTACTTCAATCGTGCCTGAAGAACCTCCTTCACACAATGATCCTGTTGAAACACTTTCTACAGAAATTGGGTAATACAACCATGCCTCCGCGCTTTCATTGCATCCATTCGCATCCGTTATGCTAACCGAATAAAATCCAGGTTCTACACCGGATAGGATTTCAGTTGTATCTCCGGTACTCCAAACAATATCATAAGGTGGGCTTCCAGTATTGAAGTCTAGTAAAACTTCTACTAGTCCGGGAGTGATTTCTGCTTGTAACTCAATTCCATAAACTAAACTATACATTCCGTCAAAAGAAAAACATTCCCACTTACTGTATCCTATACTATCAGTAACTGTTACATAATAATTACCCTGAGACAAGCCACTTATCACTGAAGTAGTATCACCTGTATTCCAATCATAGTCATATGGCGGTACACCTCCCACTACAGATAGGTCAATAAAACCTATGGTATCTGAATCACAATTCAAGCTATTTACTTCTCCGGATATCTCAATAGGGTATGCCAATAATATATTTTTAAACGCAACACAGCCTTCCGCATCAGTAATTAAAAGCGAATAGCTTCCAAGCGCTTGGTCGACTAAACTTGTATCAATTGATCCTGTATTCCATAAGTAAGAATAAGGAGCTGTTCCGCCAACTACATTTGGAAAAATACTTCCCGTAACATTATCTGGATTTATATCAATTATAGTACTAAGGTTAAGGATTTCTGGTTCAGTAATAATAATCGTCAGCTCTTCCAAGAAGATAGAGTTATCTGTTATCGTCACCGAATATTCTCCAGGAGATAGATTATCTCGAGTCAAACTAGTACTATTCGATCCAGCCCAATCAATATCATAAGGCGGCAAACCTCCGGCGATCATTAGTTCAATAGTGCCTTCATCATCTCCATTACAGAAAATATTAGTTTGAGTAAAAGTTAGCAGCATTTCTTCGTAAAGCGAAAAAAGCAATACATTGGTGCAGCCGATCTGATCCGTGATAGTTACTTCATATACTGCAGGAGAGAGGCTATCAATTTGAGTCGTAATGTCTCCTGTGTTCCACAAATAATCAAATGGGGGGTAGGCACCGATTACTGTATCTATAGAAATAGAAGCATCTGAAAATCCCGAAGTCGATTCATAAATAAAGCTACTTTCCACAGCAATCGCATCTCCCGTATTCAAAACAATAGCGACTTCATCTGTAGCACCATTGGCATCCGTAGCCGTACAGGAAAAACTGCCAGCATCCATACTAAATCGCAATGGATTTGTATTACCATCTGACCATTCAAATTGATATTCATTTTGCAAACCACCTATTACGCAAGCAACTGCGCTTGCTGCACAATCTGATTCTTTTTCAAAAACAGCAAGCATCGGGGCGATAGGTTCTGTTGAGTAAATCCCCAAGGCTCCTTGTATCCACATTCTACCGTTTCCATCAAGTTTCATCGTGTTCATGCTTCGTGCATAATTTCCAGCACAATACGGCCCAGCATAACGCACAAAACCAGCAGCGGTTTTTTTAAAGAGCTGAACTCTGCTAGAAACCGGGCCCGTATTAGGTCCCCAACAAAGGTCTCCATAATAAGAAACATAGTAAGCCCAAAGGTCACCTGCTCCATCCAAAGTCGTATAGACATATCCATCTCTTACCGGACCATAATTTGGTGATAGTGTTCCTGGCTCTGGTAAATAATAGGTTTCGTATTGATTATTTGGTTTAAGAATTTTATAATGAGCCGGATCACAATTATATAATTCAGGTGTAATCGAAATATAGATATCATCTCCTCTAAATTCTATTTGCCCGAAACTCGATGTAGGAAATGAACTGCCCCCTAATAGCAGCCATTCTGTACCGTTGAATCTTAACAATGCTTTCCCTAGCGACTCTCCACATTGCCAATTATCAATCAACATTATCCCTATACCATTCGCACTAATAGCCGCTCCCGATACACAGGTGGAGTCAAACATACTTTCTGGGATTGGATAGCTAGTAATCACGCCATCCTCATTTTTCACAGCAGCGTATCCTTCGATAGTCCATTTATTTTCAAGCAATCCTGTATTTTCGTAAAGAGAATCCATTGACACAAAATTAGTAAAGGTGCCATTCTGAAACCTTGCACCAGCGGCGCCAATCGATGGACTACCATAACGTAACCAAACTTCGCTAGAGTCGTTTGATTCAATGAAAGTAAAATCATCGGACAGTAAGTCAGAATTATTTAAATCAAACAACATCCAACTTGCGTCCGACAGGTAATACACCTCCTCTATTGAGTCATTGGCATTAACCCATACTCCGTTTGATTCATCGACATAAACTTTGCAAAAAGGCAATGACCTTGGCAGGATACTATTTACAGCAGTATGCGTTGTGATGAGTCCATTTTCCCAAATACTTAGACCTGTATTCGATCCAAAAGCATACTTGTCAGCTGTATTCGATGACATATTAACGCTATTGCTGATCAAACCATCTACCAACCAGGGTTCCCAAACGTCATCGCTATTCAATCGGTAAACACCACCGATTTTCGACCCAATAAATACCGTCCCTGCCTCGTCTATATCAATACTATTAATTGATTGGCTGCCTAGCAAACCTTCGTTGTACTTTACAAAACTTTGTCCATCAAATCGAAAAACACCGAGTGTTGATGCCAACCAAATTCGTCCTGTTGAATCTTGTGCAGCAGCATTAAATTTTAACAACCAGGGCATTGTCGGATCTGCTACTAAGGTATCTGTTTGTGGGGTTTCGATCACAGCTGTATTAGGATCAATGTAGCTTAACTTATCTAAAGTTGACCAGAAATTTCCGATCGAGTCGATTAAGAGAATATTCTTAAAGTCAATACTATCAACTTCTGTAAATTCACCATTCGTTACTATCTCATCTTTAAAGTTAGACTCCCAACAACCACCGCCACTACCGCCGCCGCCACAGAGCACTCTATTCTTATGAGTATAACAATAACCATCATCATTATAAGCAACAGAGCTTATATATCCTTCTTGATTTTGAAACATTGACAAGGCATAACTAACATTGCAAAACTCATATTCCAATTTAGTAGAGGCATATCTATTCCCAACATCATCAAATCCAATCCCGATGTAAAGTCCATTTTCGATAAGTTGAAAACCAAAACCATTAAAGCGGAACAGCCCTTCCTGTGTGGCCAACCACACATCTCCAGCAGGATCTACCTCTACATCAAATACATTGTCAGAAGGAATCGGGCTGTTGGAAGCATTGTAAATACCACAGATCTCTCCAGTGTTTTTATTAAACTGCACCAAGCCTTTAGTTGTACCTGCCCATAAATCATCTCCACTCACTTTTACATCAAGTACATTGTTGTAACTCTGCAGATAGTACTTATTTTGAGCTGGGAGTAAGCTAAAAATAAAGCATACGAATAGAAAAGTAAAGCCAGATGTTTTCATAATTTAAATATTTTAGCTGAAGTATTCCCGACACAAGGGGATACTAGAATTCCGACATAGCTTGGCTATGCTTAAAGTTTGGAATAATGCATTTATAGGAAAGGAATAATAAATTTGAGATGCTAAAATTGAATTTTGCTTGTTATAAGTAAGTGATCAATTACTTAGCAAAACATATAAGCATATTCTTAGGCTGAACATTACAAATATACGCAATTTATAACAAACTTGTTACCTACTAAGAATTAAGGTATGATAGAGAGGAAGAGAAGGGTATTGTTTTGAATAAGGTGGAAGGTTTTGAGCAGCAGAAGTAAAATTACTATTGGCTGTTGGCTGTTAGCAGTCGGCTTCCCTCTAACACGCTTTAATCGCGATTAAGGGAAGCCGACTGCCAATAGTTGATTCATCAATCAATATAAGGATCCATAATCCCCCTAACTGCATACTCCGGCTTTCGCCAAAACTGTCCAGGGTTTACACTTCCACTAAATTCGTTGCTATAAATAAATTCTTCTTTATTCGTTTCTGGATTGACGTAGCTCAGTTCAGCTCGGATGGAGGTTTCAAATTCTCCGGTATATATTGGTAGATCAAATTCCCAGTATGCTTTTGGGGACAAGTCAACCGAGTGATAACTATTTCCGCACCAGCTCCCAGGCAGATACTCAATATCCTGCCATTCTCCTTTTTTGTTTTTGGCTTGTAGTTTCATATAAAGTCTACTGTCTTGTGCCTCAAAGTTAATCGCCTTTTTTGAATAGTTTTTGACATAGAGTTTGTTGCTTTCCTCTTCAAGTACTAGCCCTTTCTTTGAACGTTTTTTTGACAAACGCTTAGGCACATTAGAGGAGACAGACCAGCCATTATAAGTAGCTCCAATTTTTTGGGGGTCAGAATAAGCATAGAAATAACCTCTTTTTAAATGGGTAATATTGACCCTGTTATCTCGTTCTCCATTCTCCTCTACTTTTTCTTGCCATACAATCTCATCTGCTTCATTTAAGTATGTAAGCTTCCCCTCTCTAATAGTTTTGAGCAAACCATTTTTAAATTTTTCACCTTCATTCATTTTATTGCGTTCGGCTAAAGTAGCAGCATCAACAAATTTCTCTACCTTATCATATTCTCCATAATCAAGAGTAAGATTTCCCTTCATGTCCATCACGCCATACTCCATTGAATAGTCGGCTCCATCTCTAGTCACAACTGCAAGGCCCTCATTGAAAATTCCAATCTTGACTTTTTCAGCTTTCATTACAAAAGAAGAAGTGCTTATATCATACAAGCCCGATTGCTCTTTTTTTGTAGTAAAAACGCAAATATTCTTGCCTACAAACCGAATGGATTCAAAAATTTTTGGTAGCACTCGCTCCTCTTCTTTGTTGATAAAGGTAACTTCTCCGTCAACATACACATCCACAATACCATTCTTAAAATCACCGACATAGTCATACTTCACGGGAATGGCAACTTCGCCAGTTGTATTGATAAATCCATACCGGCCTCCAATTCGAACGGAAGCCAAGCCTTCTCTAAATGCTCCAGCTTCTAAATAAACAGCTTGAATAACTGTCTCGCCTTTGTTGTTGATGAAACCGATTTTACCATTTTCAATTATTCGAAACAAAGCGGTTTCTTGTGCAAAAATAGAGCTGGATAAAAATAGCAGTAAGATGATTAATTTGCTTGTATTCATTGTTTTGTTTTTTTTTTGGTTTATGCCAATTAAAAATTAATCAGCAAAATTAAATACTACAACTCTATAGATGTACTCACTTAATAGAATGGTGGGTAGATATTTTAGTTACACTGTCGTGAAAAGCGATTGCGCTTTCTTTTGTGTGTAGATCAGCAAAAACAGGACTGTTTTATAACAGAATTTTAACACACTTTCAGGAGCTCCTCATAAAGTATGTCATTTCACAACCCACCTTCGGAATGAGGTGTTACATGTTGGCGCTGTGATGATACAGTCATTTGGACGCACTTATCCTTCAGAATAGTTTCTATTTTTTTTGAACAAACGCCTCATAACATTGCTTCAACGAACCTTTAACATCGAATTAACTTAAAAAAACATACCTATTCTTTTTTTTGTTTTAAAAAAATATTATATTTGACATGAAAATAAAACCAAATGAATACGGAAGACCACTTTTTATCTCTCCTTATTTATTGCTACAACACTTTAATATACTTATTGCTTTTCAATTTTTTATACCCAAAAATTGAAATCACTATTTTATTCTTTAGAATAAAATAGTTTAAATCTTAAATAGGTACACTTACATTTTAAATCATAAACTATAAGTTGTTTTAACAACAACTTAAAAAAATACATCCAAATATGTACTGCTAGCTTTAGTTAGACTAGCGCTACCATTGGAATTCTATTGCTTAAACTTAAATTTTTCAAACAAAGTTTAAGTCACTGGACTTTTCGTGCAATCATTGTTTT
>CAKZUK010000188.1 GCA_937921775.1 uncultured Saprospiraceae bacterium | reverse complement strand
GGCTTTGCCATACCAACCAAACGCTTAGATTGTGCGTTGTATCGAGCTCCACCATTTACAGATTCAACCGGATCTTTTCGTTTTGCAACATAAGTCAAGTTGTATCCTTGGATTTTACAAGTAGCTTCGAAGTCAAAGTTATCAAGGAATGCTCCCACACCTCCCTGTGCTTTAAACTCACCGTTACCCATTGCACCACCGTTTGATTTAGACAAACGAGCCATTGGATCAGGAATACGCTTCACACGAAATTTAAAAGGTGTGTTTGGTAATCCACCACCAGAAACATTAATAGTTGCTTCTCCAGGTTTCTTAGCAGTTACAACATATTTGCCACCACTACCTGTGATACTACATCCTGTTCCATTTGCTTTCACCTCGTTGGATGATACACCTGCAACAGTTACAGATACAGGGTTCTTAACACCGATGTAGAATACATTCATCTTATCGGCAGAAACCGTTGCAGAACGAACACCTACTTCATATTCGAATTCAGAATTAGAAGAGTATTTTTCGCCTGTAATTGGGTTTGTAACGTTTGAAGCTAGTTTAAGCTTACGCTTACCTGTAGAATTGGCAGTTTCAGAGAACTTACCAACACCATCAACAAGATTCACAGATTTACCGTTTACAGAAATCGAAGAGTTCTTACCAAATTCTGATGAGTACGCACCGATCTGAACAGTTGCTTCAAATTTTTCACCTTTAATTACATAACCTTTCTTGGCATTAATTACAGGGAAGAATTTATTCAACTTGATTTCTCTACCACCTACTAACTCAGCCATTTTATTGACTAAAGTTGCTTCAGAGTTTCTTGCGTCAGTCTGGAGCTTAGTAAGTACAGGAAGAACAGCAGCTAAAGGCATTTGCTTGAATTTGTATTCAGACCATGACTTTGCTTTTCCGTCTTTCGATTTAGCTTGAATCTCCTCATCCGTTTCGATAGAAAGTGGAAGACTTGATTCAATATCTTTAATTCTCGCTGTTACTTCTTCAGGCTTCAATTTACCTTCAGTCATAACGTCTTCGTTGCTGATAGTATTTGAATAGATCTCAATTAATTTACCTTTAAGAGCTTTAAATTTTTCAGCAATTTCAGGTCCTTGAGGCTCTATGCCCTTTCCAGGATAACCAAGAACCAACATTTTAGAAGTAACATCTTTGTTCTTCTTTCCTTTTGGCTTGTTTTTTCGATCGCCTTTAACATAATCCTCATCATTATGAGTACCATCTTTGTTACCAGAACCATCGATCAGACCATCTTTAATACTTTCAACGAAAGTAACGAATTCGTTTACTTCTTTATTTACAGCTTCGATCCCGTTATTTAGGGGAACTTTCAATTTAGGTTTCTTGTCAAGGAGTGGTTGAATACCTTTTTTGGTAGATTCAACCCCCTGCTTAGTAAGATCATTAGACACTTTCATACTTTTGTCTAAATCAAAGAAAGCATTCATTACCTCTGCAGAAACGTTTAGGGCTAGGAGGGCAGTAAGTACTAGGTACATTAAGTTGATCATCAACTGCCGCGGGTCCTTAGGTATAGACATTTGTCTTTATTTTTTAGTTAGGAAATGGATGAATATTGACAATGGGGTAAATTAAGACTTACCACCCATGTTAGACATGGCAGAAAGTACATTACCATACACATTGTTCAATGAACTTAAATTTTTGTTCAATGCTGACAATTGCTCTCCGTATGCTTTAGTATCATCGAGAGAATTGTTAAGTACTGACATAGATTCGTTCATTCGAGTATAAAAGTTGTTCATACCCTTTAGTTGATCACTTGTTTGAGTGAAGTCAACTTCCTGAAGTGCTTTAAGTGAACCAAGGCTTTTTGACATTCCTTGTAATTCGTTAAGCATTCCACCTAACTGTTCTTCAACTACTTCACCATTAAGACCTGGTGTAGCTGCTCCTGAGCTATCAGCAGTAAGAGGAGCAATATTTGAATCGTATTCGTTCAATCCAGGATATAGTTTATTCCAGTAGTAATCTGGTTCTGGTCCAATCAATCCTAAGAACAAGAAAATAAACGCTTCAATACTCAAACCTAGAATAAGCATTTCACTCGCAAACGGCCAACTTTCAAGCTTGAAAAGGGCTCCAATAAGTACAATCGCTGCACCAACACCAATCAATAGGTTCTTAATGTATTTAAACATTTTTGATTTTAAGAAACTCATTTTTTAAATCATTTAAGGTTAGTTAATTTATTCCAATGCGGGCACTTTATAAATAATCAAACTTACAAAGACCCATATGCTTAACGCTATGTTATAAAAAAGTTACATATTTTTTTCATGGAGTTTTTACAAGTAGACAGGATCTAGTAGATAGACCGGAGAATATAGTCTAAATCAGAATGGATATGTATGATACATATCCATTCTGAAAAAGGCATATATTTTTTTTAGAAGTCGTTGATTGATCTACCTAAGAAGGTAAGTGCGCAACGGAATCCTATATAAGACTTAGTAGTATCCTGAAATTCCCAGTGACGGTTACCTGTTTGTAGGTAATGAGCAATGTCCTTCCAAGATCCTCCTCGGATTACTTTACGCTTTTGAGCTTCAGAATCGTCGTCTGTAGCATCATAACGTAAATCAGGATTTAAGTCGTGTAAGAAAGAATAAGCATTTTCGTGAAAAGCGGTATTGGTCCACTCTGAAACGTTACCAGCCATATTATATAGACCGTAATCGTTTGGAAAGTAAGCATCTGCTTTTACAGTGTACAAACCTCCATCTTCAGGATAGTTACCACGACCTGGCTTGAAGTTAGCCAGTAAACAACCTTTTGCATTTCTTAAGTAATATCCACCCCATGGGTAAGGAGCCATATCATGACCTCCACGTGCTGCATACTCCCATTCGTGCTCAGTTGGTAAGCGGAAATCTTCAGAATTTACGCCATCACCTCTGTAAGCTTGGAAAGAGTTCCATAGTTTGGTTCTCCAATAAGAAAAAGCGGTAGCCATTTTCCAATCAACACCAACTACTGGATAATCATCAAAGGCAGGGTGCCAAAAATAATTACGCGTCATTGGTTCGTTATAAGAATAAGCGAAGTCGCGAATCCATACTAAAGTATCAGGATAAACGAGTGCTTTATCTCTTTTAATAAGAGAATTACGAGTAATATCTTTTGAATGAGCAGCTTTCTGCCAATCTAACCATTCGTATTCGTATTCTAGCTTAGAAACATCAAGTTCCTTTTTACCAGCAAATTTATTATCCCCTTGGTACCAAAGGTCTTCCAATGATTCATTGTCTTCCCAGTCAATTTCCATTTCCCAGTCAAGACGCTCTTCTCCATCATCAGTTTCAGTGAAGTGCTCCTGATAAGTATGAGCTAAAGAATCTTTTACCCAATAAACAAACTGACGATACTCATTGTTAGTGATTTCAGTATCATCCATGTAAAATCCTTGGATAGAAATAGATTTTGGTTTCTGAGTATAGGAATTAGTTGCATCTTGGTCACTGGCTCCAATGTGTAGAGTTCCAGATGGGATGTATACCATACCGTAAGGATTAATTCCTTTCCATGTTGGCCTGTCCATTATCCCGATTAGCTGACCGTTCTGTTTTGTCCCGCAGGACGACAGTACAGTTAGAAATAAAGATAAGACTAGCGCAGATTTGAGTAGTTTTTTCATTTTAACACCCGAGTTTTCCTTCGTTTTTAAAGAAATGCAGTAAAGCGAACGTAAATATACTTTGTTTACTTTTGAATTCAAAAATTAATTTTTGATTTCTGCCTATTTGTAGTCAAAGTACTAACGAACACAGAAATATGAACGGCGTATCTACCTTAAAAGTATCTAATCGCCAAATTTTAATCTCTTGAATTGTATGTAATTTTGCCAAAAAGCTATAAAAAGCGGGGATTATAAATAATCGGGGGCGGCACACCTCCTCCAATTGGCTTGTTGAGGTTATAATTAATAGTTATCTCATGAGATCCATCACTTACATTATTTAGGTCTGAAAGTGTCAAGTCATAAGAATAAGCCAACATTGTTTTGTCGTTAATTTTCATCCCTGCGATAAAAACCACGGCATCTAAGGTCACTTTATCGTAACCTCTTACCGATGCACCTCCAAAAACATTGCCATTATATCTTATTATCGTAGATAACTCGGCTTGATTTTGAGTAATATCAGATTTTAACAGAATTGAGGGCATAATTTCTATCATACTTCCAATTTCAAAGTTAGTGGCTGCAAACAACATGTAGTGTCTTTTTTGCAAAATATCTGTTTGACCCTCTGTATATTTGAACTTCAAATCATTTTCTAATAAATTAATAGCCGAAAATCCTAAATCAAGCCTTTTACTCTGAAAATAGATTCCTCCATTTACAGTAGGAGCTATTGCCGTTTCCAATCCAATCGGAATTCTGTTATCGTTATGATTATTTGCCCCAGTCGTTTCACTATATTCTCCATCAGGGGCTCTTAGTTTGCTTCCATCCAATGCTCGTTGTATTATTCCTGCTGAAATTCCTATTGAGAATAAACTTGTTTTACTCACAGGAACCCAATAATTATAGGAAACCATCGCCGAAGTATTTCTAGTTGCACCCAAAATATCATTTTCTAAACTAATCCCGATGCCACCTCTAAGTAGGTATAAAGGCATATGTACGTTTAATTGCTGTGTAAAGGGGCTACCTTCTAAGTTAACCCATTGTTTGCGAACTACTCCTGTAACACTCAGCGAATTATCTAATCCTCCATAAGCAGGATTAATTCCATAATTATTCAGCATGTACAAGCTGTATTGGGGGCTTTGCTGCGCATTCATAGTGTAAATGCAGCTCAGTAAAATCAAAAAAGTAAATATCTTCTTCATCGGAATAGCTTATTAGGGGATAAACAAGGGATATCTTTTATAGTAACTGACATTCATGTCAATTCAATATAATTCAATGAATTTTAATCTTGAAAAGCAAGCTCTTTGCCATTCTACGGACTAAAATCGATTTTGATTTTCTATTTGATTGGCTGAGCAAAGAAAGAGTTGTGTGTTTTAGTCTTCAATGTCTTGCTTCCAATTCTAATGTATATTTATTTTCAATATACATCTAATATCAGGCCATCATAAGCTAATTCCACATTTTGAGGCAATTGGCTATTGATTTCGTCATGCTTTCCCATTAAATGGCTAATATGCAATAAATAAGCCTTTTTAGGGGCAATTCGCTCAATCCACTCCAAAGCTTCTTCCAGATTCAAATGAGCATGATGCGGCCTATGATGCAAGGCATTTAAAACCATTACTTCTGTGCCCTCTAATTTAGAGAACTCTTTATCTGTAATCGTTTTAGCATCAGTAATATACGTAAAATTACCAAATCGGAAACCTAAAACAGGCATAAAACCATGCATGACTTCAATTGGTTGTACTTTAATATCATTTATTTGAAATGGATTTGACTTATCAATTGTATTCAATTCCAATCGAGGAGCACCTGGGTAAGGATCTTTATCAAAAATATAAGCAAAACGAGTTTTCAAATCTGACTGGACACTCGTCGTCGCATAAACCGACATATTCTTTCTTGACCTGAAATTAAAAGGTCTCACATCATCCATCCCTATAATGTGATCATTGTGTTCGTGTGTTAATAAAACAGCATCGAGATGCGAAATACCCGTCCTCATCATTTGCTGCCTAAAATCAGGCCCACAGTCTACTACTATGTTGGAAATATCGGTAGAGATCATAATCGAACATCTCAAACGGCTATCCTTTGAATTATCAGAGGTACAAACTTCACAGTCACAACCAATAACCGGAACACCTTGAGAAGTACCTGTACCTAAAAATGTGACTTTCAAATTAGTTGGATGATTTATTGACGTTTATATAAGTCCCTTCGGAATACTGGGTAGTTAATACCTTTGCTTCTGATTCTACTTCTGGTTCATTTGCTATCGTGGCTTCAACATCCTCAGTTTTGGTTTCGACTTCAGTAGCTGCTTCTACCGTCTCTTCAATAGGTTCATTTGCAGGGGCATCTGCTTTGGCTTCAGCTATTTCTTTTTCAACCTCTTCAGCTGCTTCCTTGGCGGCTTCCGCATCATTGCCTCCAAAGGCTTTCAATTGCTTGAAAAGTGCGGCGTTCTTGTCGTCGAGCTTTGTTCCATCAATTTCAACGGTTCCCAAAATCTCCAATAATACATTGATACGAGCCTCTACTTCAAAAAATCGATTGATCACAGCAATTTGCCTATCTTCTACTATACAATATCCCGATTTGAAATTACCTCTTTCATAGCGAATGGTATATTTTAATTCCTTAAACAGGTCTTCAATCTTTTTCAGAAAATGTTTGGTATACTTAATCATGTTATGGTCTTATTCTACATGTTTGATTACTCAAGAAAGTGTTTCTATCCATTGAAACACGTATCTTCGCAATTCGAAGTTGAGCTAAATGAACTTCAAATATCGTAAAAATATAGCTAATTGATTAGAAATAACCATAAGTTCTGAACAGCTTATTTCTGAGCAATTAATAATAAATATTAAACGTCAAGAATCCTCTTTTTATTAAATCTAATTCTATTCAAATGCCTCAAATTTTAAAAAACTATATTTCCTGCCTTTTCCTCTGTATTTTCGTAATTGGGGCGAGTCATGCCCAGCGGTTTAGTGCTGGACTAGTTCTGGGCTTTAATGCCTCACAGATTGACGGTGATTTTTACGCTGGCTATCACAAGATTGGCTTAGTAGGTGGGCTTCAAGGCTTCGTTGCTATAAAAGAGAAGGTAGATTTAGGATTAGAATTACGATATAGTCAAATTGGTAGTCGGTCGGTAACTAATAATCAAAATACAATCGAACCTTTTAGTGCGACTTTTAACTATGCCGAAATTCCGGTAACCATCAACTATAAAGACTGGTACATGGAAGATGAGGATTACTATCGTATCCATTTTCATTGCGGGCTAACCTATGCCCGACTTATCAGTACCAAATTTAAAAATCCAGATTCTTCTTTTAATGACTTGCTTGATTTCTTTAATGAAGATTATTTTGGTGCTTTGATAGGTGCGACTTATTTTATCAACAAAAAGATTGGTGTGACAATGCGCTTCAATCGAGGTATCTTCTTTTTGTATAAAAATGAAGATTCTAATCCTGTCAACCATCCATCTTTATTCAGTAAACATCTTACCTTTAGTGGTATCTATAAATTTTAATTAAACAAACTCTATTCAATTTTACGATTATGCTTCGTTATATCTTTTCTATTGCAATCCTGCTATTTTTAGTGGCTTGCAAAAACGACAAACCTACTCCCCCTCCATCACCGGCAGTTACACCTGCCCCTGCTGTTCAACAGGTTAATCTGCCTAGTATCACTCAAGCAGAAATGGAGAACTTAAACACCAACTGCGACTTCATTGATTATACTTTTTATGACCCAAGGTTACCGATGAGTATTAGTTTAAACGAATTGTCGAGTATACGCCAAACACTTGGACATGTCTCTCAAGATTTACCTGCTCCTACTGCTCCAAATTGTAAACCTTCCGGAAGAATTTTTTATCAAAGTCAGGGAGAGTATATTCTTGAAGCAGAGTTTTACTTCACAGATGGTTGTGCCTATTTTGTTTTCTTTAAAGATGGGAAAGCAACTTACGCTAATGACATGACCACTGCGGGCAGGCAGTTTTTTAGTAACAACATATCACAAGCATTAAAAGCCGTTGGAGCTGGACCACCAAAACAATAAAAAATTTATGAAGCGATATGCAGTTATTGATTTAGGCACCAATACTTTTCACTTATTAATTGTTCAACAAAATAAGACGGGCCAATTAACTGAAGTACATCGCGAAAGAATATACGTTCATCTCGCTGAAAAGGGAATCGCAAAAATTGGCGCAGACCCTTTTCAACGAGGTATAAATGCCCTTCAAAAATTTCACAAAACACTAGCTAGCTATCCCGTCGAAATCATCAAAGCTTTCGGTACTGCTGCTCTACGTACAGCCAGCAACACTCCTGAGTTTATTGCTAAAATAAACGCCACAACTGGCATAAAAATCAACATCATTCCCGGACAGGAAGAAGCACGACTTATTTATCTTGGTGTAAAACAAGTTGTCAAATTCAATAAAGAACATGATCTTATTATGGACATCGGAGGTGGTAGTGTTGAATTCATTATTGCCAATAAAGATGATGTCCAATGGGCTGAAAGTTTTCCAATTGGTGTGGCTGTACTCTACAACCAATTTCATAAAAGTGATCCCATCAGTAAAGCTGAAATTGAAACACTGGTATCCTATCTTACCACAACTCTCTCCACATTAAGGAAAGCACTCAGGGATTATCCAATTAAAAGACTTATTGGCGCCTCTGGTACTTTTGACGTTCTAGAAGATAATTTGGCAGAAATCCGCAATCATCCATATATGGTTGCTTTTCCTGCCGAGAAATTCTTTCCACTCCACCAGCAAATCGTTGGAATGACACTCGACGAACGGCTCCAAAGAGATAAACTTCCCAAGTCAAGAGCTGATTTAATTGTAGTTGCACTCTTATTAATCAACAGTATTCTCAAGCTCACAGATGCGCAGGAGATCGTGGTCTCATCTTACGCCATGAAAGAAGGCATGCTTCATGAACTCACCAAAATAAGTTAAATCACTCTTTATCAGCAAATTAGGGTTTCACAAATGTTTAAATGATTTAATTTTTAGGGTAATCTAAATATTTATTTTGTACATTGTAAATATTCAAGTAAATTTGCCTTAATGGAAGAATTCTTATTTGCAATTCAACAAGAATGGGCCATACGTGCCTTAATCGCATCTTCACTGGTGGGAATCATGTGTGGTGTCCTTGGTTGCTTTATAGTATTGAGAAATATGGCCTTGATTGGTGATGCTTTATCACATGCTATACTACCCGGAGTTGTAGTTGCTTTTATATTAATTGGCCACAATTCATTAGGCTTCTTTGCAGGGGCAGTGCTGGCGGGTTTGGTTACAGCCATTGGTATCACCTGGATTCAACAGAATGTAAAAACTAAAAATGATGCCGCGATAGGAATCGTTTTTACAGCTATGTTTGCCATTGGCGTCATGGGCATTTCTGCCATAAGCAGTCAGCCTGGTGTCCATCTTGACTTACATGATTTCCTTTTCGGAAATATCCTCGGAGTATCGGACGAAGATCTATATATCACTGCAGCTACAACCTTTTATGTTTTGCTTAGTGTGATTGTTTTTTATCGCTATTTATTCATTACAACTTTCCAGTCCGTAATTGCTGCTACGATGGGAATCTCCACCTCGATGGTGCATTACTTTTTGATGTTGCTATTATCATTCGCAGTGGTCGCATCTTTACAAACTGTTGGAGTTATTCTGGTAGTCGCTATGTTAGTAACACCTGCCGCTACCGCTCTACTTATTTCTGACAAACTAAGCACTGTAGTTTTCATAGCTGCTATCATTGGTTTATTATCTGCGGTCTTAGGTTTCTTCATGGCAGTTACCTTGGAAACTACTCCCGGACCGGCGATGACAATCACGGCAACATTGATTTATTTATTAGCTGTTTTCTTTTCGCCAAAGAAAGGTTTGGTTTTCAGATATTTCCGATCCAGAAAATTGAAAATAAAAATTCAATTGGAAGACACCATGAAACAAGCAAGTCGACTTCAAGAGAAAGGCTTACTCACTTTTGACAATCTAAGTGAGCGACTTGGATTTAATCGAGCTACTCTAAAACAACATATTAACACACTTGCCTCGAAAGGTTTTTTTGTAAAAAAAGCAAACGAATTAGCACTAACAGAAAGTGGTACTGCCGAATCAAATCGTTTGGTCAGAGCACACCGTTTGTGGGAAACATACATGGTTCAGGAAATGGGAATGACAGAAGATCAAATTCATGAAGAAGCAGAAAAATATGAGCACTTATTAACTGACGAATTATTGGATGATGTAGATTCCGAACTAGGTTTTCCAACCATGGATCCACACGGATCTCCGATACCTTCAAAAGAAAGAGGCTTTAGTATTTCTCCATTGATCAATCTCAACTTATTGCAGGAAGCAAAAATTGCTTCTCAGCAACTAAACGAACATGTCAGTTCTCAACTTTGGCGTTATGGATTGACTCCGGGCACTATTTTTTCTATCGCAGAAAAAACCACGAAGCAGGTAGGCTTATTGATTGAGAATAAGGAGGTGCGTATTCCCAGCCACTTAGCCAAGAAGATTAATATCAATAGCTTAGAAAACTAAACCGTAAGACATAATTTACACTTAGCATTTTATCAGGTTTAATTTTCACTCCACCGCAGGTAGGTCATCGGTAGGTAGCTCTTCAGTAGGTAATTCTTCAGGATTTCCTTCTCCCTTGTCCTTTATCTCATCAAGCTTATTGAAAAGACTATTTAAGCGATACATTTCATCCAAGGTATTATCCTCATAAATATTGATAACTGGTATACGTCTTACGTGCTTACGGATTCGGTGAGCCAAGCCCTGTCGAAGTTTGTGAATATGCTCTTGAAGTTGCAGTATTACAGCCTGCTTATTTTCCGTGTTGTATATACTGAGATATATTTTGGCTAAAGCCAGATCAGGTGTAACCAGTACTGAAGTAACAGTCACTAGAATTTCAGGTCCGTAGATATAACTCCCTTCCTGTTGCAGAATGATGCTAAAATGGCGTCGTACTGTTTCCGCAACTTGTTTTTGTCTTTTTGATTCCATGATATTTGAATTGGGACAAAGATAGTCCAAATGGCAAACAATTGTTCACCTTTAATGCAATATAAAGCAACAGTATTACAATAATAAACACTAGATCGTTGCAAGATATCAAGAAAAATAAAAAAATTGTCTTACACCAGATTATACTAATTACAAAATCGTCAATACATTTGTTGATTCTTTACCAGTTAACGGAACAGCATTAACTAGATGAGTCAAACTAAAGACATACTTGAAAGCCCAATCGAATTCCTTAAGGGAATCGGCCCTGCACGTGGTGAACTCCTAAAAAAGGAATTGGGCATTTTCAAATTTCGTGATTTGCTCATGCAATTTCCATTTAGGTATGTTGACAAAACTCAGTTTCATAAAATCCGAGACATCAATTATCAAACACAGCAGATACAATTGCGTGGGATTCTACGTCGCCTATCTGTTGCAGGACAAGGAGGGAAAAGAAGATTAGTCGCCAACTTTCGAGATGAAACTGGAGTGATCGAATTGATCTGGTTTAAAGGAGTATCTTGGTTAGAAAAGAATCTGAACATTGGTGGTGAATACATTGTCTATGGTAAGGTCAATAATTTCAGAGGGAATCTCAGTATCCCCCACCCTGAAATTGAAGCGGTAACGGAGGCGAATACAAGCAAAGCAAATACCTTTGCTCCCGTTTATCCGAGTACCGAAAAACTCAATACAAAAGGACTTGACTCTAAAGGCCGTGGCAAAGCAATAGCTGCTCTTTTTGAAAAAATTAGTCCTCACGAATTACCGGAAAACTTACCGAGTTACATCATTAAGAAATTCAAATTCCCTTCTCATTTTGCTGCTTTAAAAAATATTCATTTTCCAAAATCACAAGCTGACTTGGATGCAGCAAAAGCAAGATTGACATTTGAAGAATTATTTTTCCTACAAATGCGCTTGTTGCAAATACGACGACGTAGGAAAAGCTCTATTAAAGGACATGTATTTACTCATGTAGGGGATTACTTCAATCGATTTTTCAAAGAGAAGCTTCCATTTGAATTGACAGGTGCTCAAAAAAGAGTGCTTAAAGAAATTCGACACGACCTTAGAGTGGGTGTTCAAATGAATCGATTATTACAAGGTGATGTTGGGAGTGGAAAAACAATAGTAGGACTCATGAGTATGCTACTAGCACTCGACAATGGTTTTCAAGCCTGTTTGATGGCACCTACTGAGATCTTGGCGCAACAGCATTTCATATCTATTTCAGAATATATGGAAGGACTTGATATCAATGTCGCCTTCTTATCCGGTTCTGTAAAAGGTAAAAAACGAGCAGCATTATTAGAGCGTCTGGAAGCAGGCGAAATTCATATTCTTATTGGTACACATGCACTGATTGAAGACTGGGTAGTTTTCAAAAACCTTGGTCTCTCGATTACGGATGAACAACATCGTTTTGGTGTAGCACAACGCGCAAGACTTTGGAAAAAAGGAGTTGGCTCTCCACCTCACATTTTGGTCATGACCGCCACTCCTATTCCTCGGACACTTGCTATGACATTGTATGGTGATCTTGATGTTTCCGTCATTGACGAATTACCACCAGGAAGGAAAGCTATCGAAACCTTACATAAAACAGATAGCAATCGACTTCGCGTAATTGGCTTCATGAAAGAAGAGATAAAAAAAGGTCGACAAATTTATATCGTGTTCCCACTGATTGAAGAATCTGCTAAACTTGATCTACAAAACCTTGAAAGTGGCTACGAATTATTGTTGCGTGATTTTCCCATGCCAGACTACCAAATTAGTGTTGTCCATGGCCGCATGAAAGCAAAAGACAAGGATTTTGAAATGCAGCGTTTTGTCAAAGGTGAAACTCAGATCATGGTAGCCACCACAGTAATAGAAGTCGGTGTAAATGTTCCAAATGCTTCAGTTATGATTATTGAAAATACTGAACGATTTGGACTTTCGCAATTGCACCAGCTGCGTGGACGTGTCGGGCGTGGAGCAGAGCAGTCCTTTTGTATACTCATGTCTAGTTTCAAATTAAGTAAAGAAGCTAAAGAACGTATCCAAACTATGGTACGTACCAATAATGGTTTTGAAATCGCCGAAGCTGACCTTAAGATTAGAGGACCAGGAAGTATTGAAGGCACTCAACAGAGCGGTATCCTCAATTTTCGTATTGCAGATTTAGCACGAGATGGTCGAATTCTTCAAGCAGCACGTGAAATAGCTGCTCGTATTCTAGACAGCGACCCTAAGATGGAAAAACCAGAACATCAGCCACTTAAGCATTATTTGGACCAACATGTGAAATCGGTAAAGGGCTGGGGCCGAATTAGTTAAAAAGCTGGAAGTGGGAAGTTTCCCTCTAATGCCGAGCGAGTTTTCTAATTCCAATCCATCTATATGTTAATCTAAGTTAAGAGCAGGCCTAAGTTTCTTAAATTTATCAGAAGAAAATAAAATAACGGCAGTTTATTTGTATATTAAATACCATCCCCTATTTTTGGTCGTTTAATGCAAAATGAAACCGATGGGTCTATCAATAAAAGTCTTCCAATTTACTCTATTTTTTCTCTTTGCAGGGATCTTTTCCCCTTTGCAAGCCAGTTCGTCTTGTGTCGACACTAAGGGTCAAACCCCAGATATGTCCGACCTTTCCATTGATGGGCCGTATGTTTTTTACAAAAAAGACAAAGTTGTCGTCAAATCTATTGAGGTAGAAGATGCTCAGTATCGTATGGTGGCGAATGAATACCCGAGCAGAGATGAGGTCCCAACGCTTGAGTGCGTTATTGACAATAAACGGAGATTCAACATTAATCTTCAAGAAAAAATTAGTTCTCCTCCTTCTGAATATCCTCAGCCAGATAAGTTATTCGCTATTTCTGATATCGAAGGTAATTTTCATGCTTTCGCCAAAACACTTATTGGTAACGGCGTTATTGATGAAAACTTCCAATGGTCTTATGGTGATGGTCATTTAGTACTTGTTGGAGATTTCTTCGATAGAGGGCTTAATGTAACCGCTTGCCTCTGGTTAATTTACGCATTGGAAGCACAAGCAGCTGCACAAGGTGGTATGGTTCATTTCATTTTGGGTAACCATGAGGAGATGAACCTTAGTGGTGATTATCGCTATGTTAGAAACAAATACCAGACTGTTGCCAAAAAGTTGAATTGTACTTATGAAGAAATGTTTGACAACAATACTGAACTGGGGCGTTGGTTGAGAAGTAAAAATATGATAGAGAAAATTGGCGAAACTATTTATGTACATGCAGGACTGAGCCCACAGATAGCAGGCTGTAAACTTTCACTTGAACGAATCAACAAAATATGCCATGCTCACATAGGCAAAAAGCAAGATGAGTTACAAGATAAAGGAGCATCTGTTTCATTGGTCTTTGCCAAATCAGGTCCCTTATGGTATCGTGGTTTTTTTGGTGGAAAATTGGAAGAAGCTACTGTTGCTACTATCCTCGATCGCTTTGGTGCAAAGCACGTTGTAGTTGGGCATACCATCGTTGATGAAATCACTACGCTACACAATGGTCGAGTAGTAGCCATTGACGTCAAACACTCCGATCATGTTGCCAATGCTAGACCAAATGCGCTACTAGTTGAAGATGGTCGGTTTTATAAAGTAAACTATAAAGGTTCTGCTCAACCTGTCGAAGAAGCAGGAGGGAAGAAACCTGATGTCTCTACAGTAGCGTTTAAAGCAATTCGTGAAAACAATCTGCTTTTACTAAAAACTTTCATAAGAAATGGTAATGATGTAAATAGTTTATACTCTTCAAAAAAATATCCTCTCCTACACTATGCTATCGAATTTGGTAGCCTTGAAGCTGTAGGGATAATACTCGGAGCTGGAGGTGATACCGATCAATTTTTTGATGGAAAAACAGCTTTGATGCATGCCATCAAACACAAGAAAAAGAAATCGATTACGCTACTGTTAGAAAGTGATGTTGATGTAAATATTCAAAACCATCGCCAACAAACTGCCTTATTCTATGTGTCCAGATATGGGAATGCAACTCTGGCAAAACAACTAGTTAGCCACGGTGCCAGAGCTGACTTAATCGATCAATCTGGAGTTAACGCTTTTCAGTTTGCTGTAAAAAATTCGAATGTAGCAGTTGCTCAGTTTTTGAAATCTTTGAAAAATTAGACTTAAGCACTTCCGTCAATTATGTACTTTGATTACATTCAGTGTAAGCGTTCAATTTACTCACTCTAATTAGCATATTGATAGAACAACAAAAAAGCCTCACTGATTAAAATCGGTGAGGCTTTTTTGTTTGTTGAAAGATTACAATCAACTTAGTAAATTATTTTAAGCTAGATCGTTTTTAGATATTCGATTAGATCGCTACGATCATCATCTGACAATCCATCCCCGAAGTTGTGACCATTATTCCCATAACCAGGAATGGATGTATCGTAAATATTTGTTGATGTAGCCTCTGTTCTTACTTCATAATTCCAACCTACTTTTTCAAAATCGTAATCAGACGTATTAAAGCTTCGCTCCCAATAAACTGGACGCAAAGTACTGTTTAATAATGTTTCTAAATTTGGAACAGAGCCATTATGCAAATAAGGAGCTGATGCCCAAACCCCATCTAAGGGTGGCGCTACATAACCATCTTCTGGCGTAAAGCTTGCTGCTGACGGAAACACACTAAACCAACTGTTATTATACCAGTCTTGGAAACCTCCATCTGTGTAATTGCTGGAAGCCAACAAAGGATCAGTTCCTATTTTATCGAGTGAGACTAATAAGTTAGGATACGTTTCATCAACACCATAAGAACCATGACAAGCTTGACAATTGTTTTCAAAAATAACCTGCCCTCTCACTACCTTATCCGTATCAGTGGCTTCTGGATATTCTGGTGCTTCAATACTATTGATATAAGCCAGTACGTCAACAAATTTTTGATCTACGATACGCGCCTTTGTTGAATCTTTTAAAGTCAGCAAACTAGAAGCCATCATAATTCTAGAGAAATCACCTTTTCCACCTCCAGAATAAAACATCGCATTTTTCTTTTTAAGTATCCACCATGGTGGCACATCAGAAGTAATGGTTTCATCAGGGATTGGCATTAGTGGTGATTCTTGCCAAATCAAATCATTGATATCACGATGAGCAGCTAGAACTACAGAAAGTTTTGCTGCGGGATTAAGACCTCTCATTGGTGCCACTACATGTGGCCCAATAGCCGTTAATGCTCGCCCAAACGGTTGATAAGCTGCCTCCTCTGGAGAACCTGCACCGTAGGTAAATTGTACGGCTAAATCTAAGGTTGAGACTAAAGCACTTTGATCTGTTGTGAAATCTGCCACTGAATTTCCAAGTCCAACAATTAATTCACCATTTATTTTTTGTGCATGACATTGCAGGCAATTGGCTGCCACTACACGCACACCATTTGGCGCATTAAGGGCTGTAAAATCGGGACTTAATAGAGCATTGTCTCCTGAACGATTCAATAGGTTATTATTATCCTCCCCAAAAATAGTGAGGTATAAATCATATGGGATACCGGCGTCAACATAATCACCATTAATGAGGTAATCATAGCCTACTGCGGAGTTCCCCGCTCGTTGGACAGAAGGCTCCATGAAAGATGTTCCTACTGGTGGACCAGCAGGTTCTTCACTCTCTGCATCATCATCTTTTTTACAAGATTGAATGAATATTATTCCAAAGAGTAAGCTTAATAAAAGTAAACTGAATTTAACTTTCATAATATTTTTTGTTCGTTATGTAAAGATAACGAATCAACTAAGTGCTTCGTCTTTCTTGTCGGTTTATTTCTTTGCTTTTAGTTAAGCAAACTAAGTACTCTGTAACATAAATTCATTTAATTTTTGAATGTTCTTTTTTAGCGAAGACTTCTTCCAAATTTTCTCAAATAGCTTAGAAACGTGTAGGAGACATTAAAAATTCGAGTATCATTCCACAAAAAAACAAAGTGATTACTAAGCTAAGAATAATTGCAGTTAACAAACTGCGGCTTTAGTAATCACTTTGAAAAGATTCGCATCTTTTAAGAATACAAACAATAATATCATTTAGACTGATTAGAATTTCACTACTTTCTTAGTCAGTGATTCCCCTGCGCTGATCAGTTGAACATAGTAAATACCACTAACAAAATCAGTCATATCCAATACAACCGTAGAGGTATAGTTCTTTTTAGAAGCTACTTCCTTTCCGGCCACATCTACTATACTAATAAAAAGTGGTTCTTCAGTCGTTGAAGTAATCGTAACCAAACCAGATGTTGGATTTGGATAAAGACTTATCGCTGTTGAAGCAAGCTCATTTGTGCTAACAGGTATTGCTACAGCACACCCTTCGTTTGACCAGCTTGGATCATTATCTTCTGCTGCATCCGCTCCTCCTAATAGACCACTATAATTATTTGTATTATCAGCAACTACCTGCCCTTCACCTTCTGTCATTTCCAAGTTAGCAATTAGACCTGGCATTTCATTGACGATACTATAGTCCATCAATTCATTAATCTCAGTTTCCGTTCGTGCTATATTCCAAATTCGAAATTGTGAAATATTTCCATTAAAAGTATTGTTAGCCGCTCTATCTTTTCCAATCCAAAGTGGATGGTCATTGCTAATATCGGAGATTGTTGAAAAAATTCTTTCCCCAATCTGGTTACCGTCTATATAATAAGACAAAACGAGCCCCTTCCTTACTAAAGCAATATGGTGGCAGGTATTGTCAAGTATACTTCCGTTAAATTCACCATTATCAATAAAAAACCAATTATTAGCATCCACTTGAAAAGTAAGCATTTTGTGTTGAGAGTCTCCCCATATCGCATGAAAAAAGAGAACGACGCCGCCTCCAAATGCATTCTCATCACGATTAGAAAAAATCATGGGATGTGCTGTTTGCATTGATTCATCTCCTTTGATCCATATTTCAAAAGTAAAATCACCAGTACCGATATCATTCAGCGGTAGTCCTGACAGCTCTACATAGTTATCAGAACCATTAAAAGAAAGGCTATTTGCATCCTGTGCCTTGATAAAGCCTATCTGTAAAACAAGTAGGCCTATTAGGAAAGTTGTAAAATTTTTAGTTTTCATAAAAAAATGAATTTATTATTAAAAATAGTTTTATAAGCCAAGGTCTCTGAAGAAGAAAAATCTCCTCTAATATATTACAAATATCAAACCTATTTCAGATTTCATCAGCTAGTCGATAAAACCTCATATTTGATCCAAACAAGCTAGTTCTAATTTTTTATATTCCTACCTTAGGTTTCTCAATCATATGTCATTAAGCTTCACTAACCAAAAAACATAAGGTCATGTATAAAACAATTTTTACACTCCTTTTCATTTTAAGTAATACCGCCCTCACTTTTGCACAACAAACAGAAGCCATATCAACTGATGTAAAAGCAAGTATTCAAGCTCGCGTGGAGGCTGGCCTCAATACCGGAATTGTGGTAGGCTTAATGGATGCCAATGGAATACATTTTTACAGTCATGGCCTTAAATCTCTTAAGTCGGATGCTGCTGTTGATGAGCACTCTGTTTTCGAAATCGGATCTATTTCAAAAACCTTTACATGTACCATTCTAGCTGAAATGGTTCAGCAAGGAAAACTATCCTTAGACGATCCATTGCAAAAACATTTGCCGGAAGGTGTAAAAGCCCCAACAAGAAATGATGCTATCATCACATTAAGGGATATAGCTAATCACACCTCTGCCTTGCCACGAATGCCATCTAATTTTGATCCTGCTGACGAGTCAAATCCCTACGCTGACTATACTGAAAATTTACTTTATGAATTTCTGAACGGATACGAACTTAGTCGTGACATTGGGAGTCAATATGAGTATTCCAATTATGCAATGGGGCTATTGGGCTACACCCTTGCAAAACAAAACAACATGAATTATAGTCAAATGCTGCGTAAATTCATTACTAAGCCATTGGATATGAAAAACACCGATATCGTTTTCACTCCAGAAATGAAGGCACAACTAGCAAAAGGTCATACTCGGTTTGAAGAAGTTCCCAATTGGGATCTCTCCACGCTTGCTGGTGCAGGAGCAATTCGTTCGACTGCTACTGACATGCTAAAATATTTGAGTGCCAATATGGGGATAGCTAAAACAGAACTCTACCCTGCGATGGAACTAGCACACAAAAAATCGTCATCCAATGAAGATGTATTTCCAATTGGATTAAGCTGGTTTATTCAAATTTCGGATAGTTTGCAAATCATTGAACATGGTGGAGCAACAGGAGGCTACAGAGCTTTCGCTGGCTTTATAAAAGGTGGTGACAAAGCAGTGGTGGTACTCACCAATTCAACTAGTGGCATACAAGATATCGGCATGCATATGCTGAATGCCAATGAGCCGCTCAAAGAAATAAAATATTCTATTGCAAATGATATTAAACCCATTATTGACAAGGAGGGTATTGACGCGGGGTTCAAAGCTTATGCAAAAATAAAAGCAGAGAAAGCAGAGAAATATATTATTGATGAAAGCGAATTAAATAGTCTTGGTTATCACTATATGGGAAAAAATGAAATGGATAAAGCAATCGCTGTTTTTCAAAAAAACATTAAAGAATACCCCGATGCTTTCAACCCATACGACAGCATGGGTGAAGCCTACCGAAAACATGGTGATAATAAAAAGTCCATACTTAATTATAAAAAATCAGTGGAGCTCAATCCAGCTAATAGTGGTGCCCTCATAGCCTTGGAAGAAATGGGAGTTGATACTAAAAATTTAATCAAAGAAATCAAGGTTGCTCCTGCTACGCTTAAATCATACATTGGAGAATATCAATTAGCCTCAGATTTTTCTATTGTCGTCAGTCTCGAGGAAGATGGCTTACATGTAAAAGCCACTGGTCAACCAAAATTTCCTATTTTTCCAAAGTCTGAAACCGTTTTTTATTTAAAGGTTGTTCCAGCTGAGATTAAGTTTTATCCTTCCGAAGATGGGAAAGTAGATAAAGTAATTTTATTTCAGAATGGTGCAGAAATGCCGGGTACTCGAGTAGTGGAATAATTAAATCGTTTCGACGAGAGGGATTTTTCTATGAACACTAAGGGAGGTCTCTTCTAGTTTTGTTTATCATTAAAAATAAGAAAGGGAATCAAAAAAATATTGAATTTTGACTCCCTTCCTTATTTTTTTTAAAAAATCTCTCCGGCTGCCGCCTTCTCTCTAAGCAACTTTGGTATTTTAAAACGAGGGCCATGTACCTGTTCATAATAAGCACAACGTTCTACAAATTTTTTCATCCCATAGTCGTTGATGTATTGTATCGCACCTCCTCGAAAAGCGGGAAACCCCCAACCATAAATACTTCCTAGATTGGCTTCGGCCACCGTTTTTATAATCCCTTCTTGCAAACACCAAACGGCTTCAATCACTTGTACAAAAAGTAAGCGTTCTGAAATTTCTTCTTTAGTGTATTGAGATATTTTGGTAGAAAAATGATTGGTCAGATCCTCCCATAATCCCGTAGCATTTTTAGAGTCATCGTAATTATAAAAACCAGCTTTCTTAGATTTTCCTTTTCGCGCCAGTTCTTCTATCATTTGATTTAGAACTACCGTTGCTGGATGTTCAATGTATTTGTTACCATAATGCTCGGCAGCCTGTCTTTCATATTTCAGTGTAATAGGTAGAGACAATTCGTCAGCGAGAGCTAGTGCTCCCATCCTCATTCCTGACTGCACACTAATCTGTTCGATCAAAGCAGGGATATGCCCTTCCTGCAGCATGGTGATGCCTTCCAAGATAAATGTATTCTGAACTCGAGCGACATAAAACCCCCAGTTGTCTTTTGCGACTATAGGAATTTTTTTAATCGCTTTCACAAAGTCGAATGCCCGAGCGACAGTTTCTTCTGATGTATTTTTACCACGAACAATTTCCACCAAGGGGACTTTCTCTGCAGGAGGAAAAAAGTGTAGCCCAATGTAATTCGCAGGATGTGCACAAGATTTTGACAACTTGGTGATTGGGATCGAAATCGTATTAGAAGCTAAGAATGCATATTCATCTAGATAAGCTTCAGCTTCGTGTGCAACTTTTACTTTGAGTGCCTCATTTTCAAAAACAGCTTCGATCACCAAATCACAGGTTTCGAAATCAGCAGCATCTCCAGTTGTTTTTAGTCGTCCAAGCATTTTATCTTTTTCTCCAGAGGTGATGCGACCGTCATCCAAAAGTTTAGTTAGATGTATCGTGATATATTCCTTTCCTCTATCAGCGATGGCTTTTGAAACATCTTTGAGTACTACTTCAATTCCAGATTTCAAACAAGTAAGTCCGATTCCAGAGCCCATTTGTCCTGCGCCAATGACACCAACTTTCTTTGGCCGAAATTTTCCAAATCCTTTTGGTCTACTAATCCCTTCGCGAATGGTATTCAAATCAAACCAAAAGGCTTTGATCATATTTTTGGAAATATTCGAAATCACTAATTGTGTAAAATTTCGACTTTCAATTCGACAAGCGGTATCGAAGTCAACCTTTGATCCTTCCGACAAGGTATTCAATATGGTCTGTGGAGCAGGAAAATTATTGTAAGCATGCGCCATTAATCCGGCCGACAATTTCTGAAGTGTCATTGCAATACTCATGTCCTTTGCGGTGCCTCCCGGAATTGTACCTTCTTTTGTATCCCAAGCTCTTGAAAATTTTTGATTTTTATTTAACCATTTTTTTGCCTTGTCAATCAAATCATCTTCATCTTTTGCTAATGCACTGACTATGCCAATTCTCAGTGCTTCTTTTGGTGAGAAACGATGTCCGTCGTTCAACACATGAAAAGCTTTTTCCACACCGAGCAACCACATCAATCGAATCACTTCTCCTCCACCGGGCATAATTCCCAGTTTTACTTCTGGGTGCCCCAGACGAATACTTGGCCGGTCAATAACAATCCGGTGATGGCAAGCTAATGCCAAACCAAAACCACTACCAAGTGCCGTTCCATTGATTGCAGCTACTACGGGTACACCTGGTCGCTCCAGTTGGCGATATAATTTTTGTAAATTTTGTGAAAGCTCAAAAATAGTAGCTGCATCTTTTGAATGATACAAATAGCCCAAATCTCCACCAACCAGAAAGTTCTTTTTAGCCGAGGTAATAATAATGCCTTTTAATTTTCGCTTTGCTTTTTCCTCTTCAAGATGCTTAAGAATTGGTTCTATGGACTTACTGACCTCATGGTTAATGATGTTCAGATTACGTCCCTCCATATTCAGTGTGAGGGTTACTATATTATCTTTATCTTTTTTATAACGGATCATTACTTTTGATTTGCTTTTGCTAAGCGAACGAGTTATACTCGCTCAATAATTGTTGCTACTCCCATTCCTCCACCAACACATAAGGTGACAATTCCAACATTTAAATCCCGACGTTCTAATTCATCCAGCAAAGTTCCAATTAACATGGCCCCTGTTGCTCCTAATGGATGTCCCATGGCAATAGCTCCACCGTTTACATTTAGAATTTCATCATCGATTTCCATATCTCTTTGCAGTTTTAATACTGGAGATGCGAAGGCTTCGTTCATTTCCCAAAGATCAATATCTTTTGCTTTCATGCCAGCCATCTTCAATGCTTTTTTGACGGCAGGTGTTGGTCCTTGCAGCATGATGGTTGGTTCGTCACCTACAGTGGCAATGCTTCGAATTTTTGCACGAGGCTTTAAGCCAAGATCTTTTCCTTTTGCTTCATTTCCGATGAGTACCACAGCTGCTCCATCCACAATCCCAGAAGAGTTGCCAGCGGTATGTACATGATCTATCTTTTCGATAAATGGATATTTTTTTAGTGCTATGGCATCAAAGCCCATTAATCCGGCTTTTGCAAAAGCTGGACTTAATCCAGCCAAACCCTCTAGCGTGGTGGTGGGTCGAATTAACTCATCTTTTTCTAAAATGGCTAAGCCATTGACATCTGCAATGGACAAAACGGAATTTGTAAAATAACCTTGCTCCCAAGCATGAGCTGCTCGTGTCTGCGAGCGTACTGCGTAAGCATCAAGAGTTTCCCGACTAAAGCCTTCGATAGTTGCTATTAAGTCGGCTGACACGCCTTGAGGTACGTAGCCCACCTGATTGATAACGTCTGGGTCAAATCCAAGCGCTCCGCCATCACTACCCATTTTGGTACGACTCATGCTTTCAACACCACCAGCTACAATCATACTTTCCCAGCCAGAGCGAACTTTCATGGCAGCTAAGTTTACCGCTTCTAGGCCAGAGCCACAAAACCGATTAATTTGCATACCCGCTACACCTTCATCCCATCCGGCATGTAGTAGAGCTGTCCGAGCGATTACAGCACCTTGATCTCCGATAGGAGTTACACAACCAATCACGCAATCTTCTACCTGAGAGGTATCTAAATCATGTTTTTGTTGTAAAGTACTGAGGCAGGTCGATAATAAATTGAGCGGACGCACCTCATAAAGAGCTCCAGTGGCTTTTCCTTTCCCTCGTACGGTACGCAATGCACTATAGATATAGGCTTCTGTCATTGTATTCCTTTTTTTAGTTCTTTGACAATTTCCGTGAATTACTTAAGTCCAACGATAAAATAAACACTTCTTTTGAGGTCCCTTTTCTTTTCATTTTAAGTTTAGCTACAGAATCTGCCAAAGAACGTTATTTTTAAGACGTTCTCTAAACGATTAGTTTAAAGACTTCGGAGACAAAAATATCAAGTTTTGAGGAAACTCTGAGCTGCTTAATTATTTATTACGGGATTCGTCCACAAATAGTTGATACATGTAGAAGTTTTTAGTGTATTGAAGGGGGAAGTCTTATATTTAAATATAAAAGTTGATCCCGATTTATTATCTGATAAAATTAATTCACTAAGTAATTATAGCTCACAATGGCACAAAAAAATTTAAAAATAACTCCATTTGCACGATTTTTTGTATTTCTGATCTTTTTCACGCCTCTGGCTTATGTTGGAGCTTCTTATTATAATGGACAGAATGGTATTCAAAATATCAAAAACTTAATTGGCCTTGGGGAGTCTGAATCGCAAGGGCAGGTAATAAATGAAAGTGCATCAAAAAAATCAGATGATGTCTCGGAAGAATTTATCAATGGTAAAATTGATCGATTAAAAGACGAGATTAAGCAATTGGAAGAAAAGAACAATGAACTTCACCTTGAAACTAAGTCATTAAAAGAAGAACTGAATGCCAGTCAATTAGAGACTCAGGCGGTGAAAGATCAGCTAAAAGCGATAAAAGATGCAATCGGGGGTTAGTTGTCCTCCATGTTTTGGCTTGAGAATCCGTAATTTTTAAATTAAGAAATTCAAGCGCAGTTGGTTATTTGTTTTTTTCAACAAATTACTATATTGCGAAAAATTAAACTTAATCAAACTATGGAATTCTTAATCGACACACCTCTATTATTGACTATGCCTTCCGGCAATTTTTTAGCTTCTATTGTCGTCAGCACTTTGGCATTTTTTATATCCGCTCAATTTCTGGAAGGTGTACAGATGAAAAGTCTGATGACCGCTGGTTTTGTAGCAATAATAGTAGCTATCTTAAATGCTGCGCTAGTAGAATACCTGGCCACTGACTATGGCATCAGCATTACAGGCCTTTTAGGCTTTGTAACCAATGCAGTTGTAATACTCTTAGCTTCAGCTGTATTAACTGGTTTTAAAGTTAAAGGAATTAAGTGGGCATTGATATTGGCGGTAGTTGTTTCATTACTCAATGGATTTTTGTTCAAACTATTAGAACAGCTACTCAACAAATAATACGAGCAATTAAATCTACCTTTCCTTAAGTTAAAAAGCTCAAACCTGCAATTCTGCAGGTTTGAGCTTTTTGATTTTTAAATTCATTTTAAATATCAAGCATACTTCCTCAAAATGCCTTACTTTTGGGCTTTCTTAACCTAGTTTTGTTTAAACAACATAATACTAACTTATTTAAAACCATACAAACATGGCTAAAATATTAATCAACGACGGTATTCACCCTGATGGGAAAGCAGCATTAGTAGCAGCTGGACATGAAGTCGTAACTGACAAAATCGCTCAAGAAGATTTACCTGCTCAACTACCAAGCTTTGATGCTATTGTGGTACGTAGTGCAACCAAGGTTAGAAAAGAATTAATTGACAATTGTCCTAATCTAAAAGTTATTGCACGTGGTGGTGTTGGACTGGACAATATTGATGTAGACTACGCAAAAGATCAAGGGAGACAGGTTATGAATACTCCTGCTGCTTCATCTGAGTCAGTTGCGGAATTAGCATTTGCGCACTTCCTTGGACTTGCTAGATTTTTGCATCACGCAAATCGCGACATGCCTTCAAAAGGAAATACTGAATTTAAAACATTAAAGAAATCATACTCGAAAGGCCACCAGCTCAGAGGTAAAACTTTGGGTGTAATTGGTATCGGTCGTATCGGACAGGAGACAGCAAAGATTGGTGTTGCTATGGGCATGAATGTCCTTCCGGTTGATCTTTTTATTAAAGAAGTTAACCTTGACATCAAGATTGCTGGAACAACTGTTACAGTCAACTTGCCATCTGTATCAATGGATGAGATGTTGGCATCGGCTGATTACATTAGCTTGCACGTACCATCTACTGGTAAGGCAATCATTGGGACTGAAGAATTCGTAAAAATGAAAGATGGTGTTATCATCGCAAATCCATCTAGAGGTGGAACGATTGACGAGGATGCATTATTGGCAGCATTGAATAGCGGGAAAGTTGCTGGAGCTGGTCTTGACGTTTTTGTCAATGAGCCTACGCCTCGTGCTGACTTATTGAATCATCCTAACGTTTCACTGACGCCGCATATTGGTGGTTCTACTGTTGAAGCCCAACGTAATATTGGAATGGAGTTGGCTGATAAGTTGAATGGCTTTTTTAGCTAGTTGACTGTTTGAAATTTAGGATATAAAAAAACCGAACTTGCGTCTGCATGTTCGGTTTTTTTTGCTCATTTTTGTCTCAACTCGGAGATGCTTTGCTTTGGCAACACAGCTCAAATAAATAACCCTGAGTGATCATTGGCCTTTTATTCCTAAGAGTTCGATTTCGAACTTCAGTATGGTACTGGGATCAATCAATCCGGGGTAACCTTTAGGACCATATGCTAGATGAGAAGGTATAATGAATGTTCCTTTATCCCCAACTTCCATCATTCTAATCGCCTCACGCCAGGCTGGGATTACAGAACCAATCGCGAAGGAAAAAGGTCTTCCTTTTTCTACGGATGAATCGAAAACTTTGCCATCAAGGAAAGTTCCGTGATAATGTGCCACTACTTCTTCTCCTGAGCCTAATGTAGCATTTTTACTTTTTGCTCCGTTAGTAATTTCATAGTGAATTCCTGAGGGAGTGATACTCATACTTTTCCCATTAGTTTTCAAATAACTCATGATCGCTTTCTGATCCATTACTGCTTGTTCTGCCGCCGAAGACGCAGAAGGAGGCATTGTGATATTGGAAGTCGTTTCAGTATTCGTGTCTTGGCTACAAGCTAAAAAGGTAATTACTAAAAGTAGGAATAGGTAATGTCTTGGTTTCATGTTTTTGATTTTTTTGAAAGAATAAAAGTTGAGAGTGAAAACTTGGAAATGGGAAGTACACTTGACCGTGGAGCCTGTTTAGCATCAGATAAACTCCTCGATTTAGGATACTTCCCATCTATAGCCTCCCTCCTGCAACTTATTTAGCGGCTCTTACAGTTGTTGTTTCCTGAATCCAGCAAGCAACTTTAAATGTATCACCTTCTTTTAGTAGCTTTTGGAAAATATCTCCCTTGCTTGGCATATACTTTTGATATTGGCGAATTAGCTTATTCGCTTTTGCAGCAACGCTTGGATCAACCGACTTAGCCTTGTTCCATTTGTCAATAGCTGGCCACGTTACGATTTGGCTATCGAAGCCAGTACCTGGACCACACAGCGCACCACTTGAAGCATATAGTTTCCCGATCAAAATATAAGGCTCTCCCCAATTAGATCTAGCTTGAATTGCCTTACGTGCATATTTTCGAGCTGAGCTGTATTTCTTCAATTCACCATAGTATATTTTGGCAATCGTCAAGTAGTACTGAGCTTTCTTATTGTTGTCAGTCATTACATCTGCCTTTTCTTCATAGCAACTGATTGCTTTCGAGTAGTTACCATCCTCTAGGTAAGTTCTACACAATGGTATACCTGGATTTGTTTTTGGATCTATAACCTTCTTGCAATTCGTATCGTAGGTAGCATTGACCATCGCCAATTGCGGATCAGAAGGAGAGCATTTAGCCCAGTTCAATTTACCTCTGATAGAACGCACAACATCACAATCACTCTTATTTCCTTCATACTCCGAAAAATATTTATTTTTAAAGTAAGTACAATCATAGAAGCCTTCCATACCTTCCAATTGTTCCAAACGAGCAGGTGCATAACCTTCTACTACATCCCAACCAGCAGACTTCCATTTCGGATCATTTGTCGCTTTATATTTTTTAGTTGCTTCTGCAATTGCTTCAATGATTTTTCCAGTGTAGCGTTGTGCTTCTGACATTTGGATTTTCTCATCCAACAATCCATTTACCAGAAGTGATGTAAAAGGATTGATTACATAAGCAGGTGAATCTTTTCCCTTTAAATCAACTACATCTTTAAACAACTGGAAAACTTCATTATCATCTACTCTACCTGGGTAAGTATAAAACAAATCATAAGCTTTCAAGCTCTTGTACATGGAAGCTTTGGCAGGAAAACATTCCAAGCCTCGGTCATACAATGTAAAGATTTCTTTGATGTAGCCTTCCTTCTTTGCTTCGTCTTTTTCTGTTTCGAGCAAACCTTTGTAGATTTTCACACCATCGGTGTATTGATAATCACGTTGGCCATCGGCAGCAGGTGCCTTATCAAAAACCTTTCTCCAATAGCTGTACGCACTTGCGTAATTTTTTTGTTCTAATTCTTGACGGTACAATACGTGATTTTCCAATGCTTCAGATTGAAAAGACTTGCCTGTCCATTTTACGCAATTGCCTTCGTCAACGATTACTATGTTTTTATCCACTTCAGGAGCTGCAACTGTAGTTTTTTCTGCTGTTTTTGGTGTACAGCCAATAACAAGTAAGGCTACCATTAGAATGCTTAAGAAATAATTCGTCTTCATATTTGTGAGTTTGATTAGATAACAAGTTAGATTGTCTTCTTTTTTGATGGAAGTGGGAACCTGTAGGTCGGAAGTGCTTTTTAAGCTTAATTGTTTAAAATTATGGCTTATGACATACTCCATTACCGATACAAGACTCCTACCTAGCTACAAAAATACAAAAGAGCTTCGTCTTTTCATTAAGACGAAGCTCTTCTCTTTATAAGTTATAATATTATGTTAAAAGGTTGGTAGTGGGAAGTTTCCTAGTCCCAACATTTCTTTATTTAAACTTCACGGTAACAGTACCGCCAATCCAACAACCTACACTCTGTCGGTCACCTTCTTTAACCTTTCTCATGAAACCTTCTTGCTTGGCAGGACGCGCATCAAGGTAACGGCCAATTTTCTTATTTGCGTCATCAGCAACTGAAGAGTCCGTTGATTTTGCTTTTTGGTACATTTCGATTGCAGCTAAAACGGCCATACGATTGTTCCAATCATCACCACAACGGCTTGCAGAAGTTGCATACAAGTCAGCGATCAACATGTACGGGTTACCCCATCCTGGACGCATTTTAGCAGCTTCAAGTGCGTTGCTTCTTGCTTTGCTAAATTGCTTCAGCTTACGACCTTGGATAGACGCGATGGAGAATTTATAACCCGCTTTCTTTGAAGGATCCGTTTCTTGGCTTAAAGCTTCATTGTATTTTCCGATAGCACCGTTGAAATCACCTGCGTCATACAATTTCTTAGCCATTACATTTGGATTGTTCGCTTCGAATTCATCTTTTCTCTTTGCATTTTCAGCAGCAGCATATTGCGACCATTTACCTTCTAGTTCTTTCATAAAGTCATCTGACTCTTGGCAACCTTGACGCTTCAGTGTACGAATTAATCGTTCCAAAACAACAGGATCATTAGGAGCAGCATCATATTCAGGACGAACCTTAACTTTGAAGTATTCGCAATCGAAAATATTGTTTTCGATTTTTGCGAAAGTTTGATTCATTGATTTTTTAGCTGCCGTGAAGCGCTCAGCCTTTGCTGCATTGTTTGCGATATTGTGATCCGCTACTGCGTTCAGTTGCTCATACGCTGCACGAGCTTCCACTTTTGTTACTTTTTCGTTGGTAAACAAATTCACCACCACCCCTGCGTAAGGGTCTAGTAAGATGTCTTCGACGTTGTTTCCACCTGTTTCAAAAGTAGATTTCAATACTCCAAGTGTAGCTCCGTAAGGATCATCACCCAAGTATTGAGAATAGTAGTAATACATGTCATATGCTTTACGACCAGCCAAGAATACATCCTGACCTTTTTGACCGTAGCAGTTAGCCTGGCCGTCATATAAAGACATAATCATGTCTACGTATCCTTTTTTCTTAGCCTCATCTGTTTCGTTTTCGAAAAGGCTTTTATAAATTTTTCTACCGTCAGAAAACTGAAGGTGGTTTTTTCCGTTAGCTGCAGGAGCGATTTCGAAAGCTGTTTTCCAGTATTCCAAAGCGCCGGCAAAATCTTTTGCCTTAACAGCATCACGATAAAGATTGTGAGCGATCTCACCATCGTCTCCTTTTGGAGAGTCAACGAAAGTACCGCACTGGGCATTCATGGTGTAGCTCGTCGCTACTACCGCAAATAAGATTAATGTTGATTTGATCAATTGCATCTTGTTCTTCATGGTATTAATTAAATTTTCGTTTTTTAAACCAATTCTTATCATTAAATGTAATTCCTAATGTGAGTTTGCCATAAGTATCTTTGAGGCTTCCTTCATCTCCTTCCAAAGTTCCCAGTTCTAGGGCAAAGTTTAGAAAAGAGTTATCACCTCCCTTCCTTATAATCGGTAAACCTAGCCCAAGTGTTATACCATAGTTAGTTAAAGATTTGTTATTTCCTAAAACCACACGGGGATCTTTAGCATAAAAACCTCCAATTCTATAGCGAATCTTGTTGGCGTAGTTCTTTACGTAGACTGGAGAGTTGTCTGGCAACAGCTCTGCTCCGACGGCAATTCGGTATGCATTTTCAAATCTTTCGTTGGGTCTAGCCTCATTTGTGAAGCTGCTCCAGGCCGCAGTAGTGAAGTCCATTCCGAAGCGCCATTGGGTGTTTCTACCATCAGAGGTACGATTTACGAATTGATACATTATACCTATACCAAATTCAGCAGGTAACTTAGCCGCAAAGGTTGAGTCTGTGTAAGTACCCGAAAAAATAGTGTCAGCTGCCGTAAGATTGCTTGCGCTGTATGAACCATTGAAGCGTTGAGCAAGGCGACTGGTGCGGATATCAATATTATGACTAGAATGCCCGTAAGCTCCTAATGTCAGTTGTGGAAGATTGCGAACTCTTTCTTCTTCCTCTCCTTTTTTGCGAAAAACATGATGGTATTGTGCCCCTACGTTCCAAATAAAGCCACGAACATTAGAATCTTCTTGAAAAAAGTCAGCGTAAGGTTCTTCCAAATTGGTAAAATCAACGCTACGGTCGTTATTAAATGTTCCAAAAACAAATCCAAGGTTAGCTCCCATTGCAAAGTTTTTGTAACGAACACCATTCCCCCAAAGAATTTGATACGTACCACCAGTTCCTTCATAATTATAATTGATGGTATCTATAACTGGGTGTACTTCTATTGCATCAATATCGTAGCCTACTAAGCTGTATGGTCTCAAGTCAAAGCCCATTCCCCAAAATATTGGCGACTTATCTCGGTCTAGTATTCTACTTTCAGTATTCTTCATTGGGAAACCCAAGCTGAGGTAAGCTAGGTTACCACTCCATCCTTTTTGAATAGCATCACCGGATTCTAATTTTCCATATCGAGCATTCAATCCCACTTCAAAGGCAGTCACTTGCAAGAAGCTAAGAGAAGCTGGGTTTTGAAAATTAAGGTGATAAGGATCGTGAAATGCAGCAGAAATATCAGCCATTCCATTGATAGCACCAAAGTTTTTGTTGGTCAAGTCTCCAATTCCGATTCGGGAATAAGGTGAATTGATCTTGGGTTGTGCAAAACTCCAGGTAGCCCCCATTATCAGGCAAATAAATAAAACAACTGTATTTTTATACGGCATTATGGCTCAATATTTTGTTTAATCCAATGAGGACTAAATTTTGATTTACAAATATCTTAGTTTTCAATCGATTCTCAAAAAAATTAGCATCTCCTCCTGTAATAATAACCTTCAAAGGGCTAAATTCTTTTCGATAAGCTTTAATAAAACCGTCCATTTCGAAGACAGTTCCTAGTGCCCCTCCTGTTTGAAGGGCTGAGAGCGTGGTGTTTCCAATCAAGGATTTATAATTAATTTGCTTTACTTCTGGCAAATTTGCAGTAAAATGATGCATGGCTTTAAATCGCATTTTTACTCCGGGCGCTATGTTTCCACCAAGATAATTGCCCTCCTTTGTAATGATGTCATAGGTAATACACGTTCCTGCATCAATAACCAGACAATTTTTCCCAAGGTATAAATGATGCGCCCCAACTGCACCTGCGAGCCGGTCTTTACCAAGCGTTTTAGGTGTCTTATATCGATTTTTTATTGGTAATGAGGTTTTGGCATTTAAATAAAGTAGCTGATGATTCTTTTCCAAAAACCGTTCGATCACTGGTGAAAGACCGGCGGTGGAGGAAACCGCTACCTGATTGATTTTATATTTGGTCAACAATATTTTTAAACGCTTTAGATCTAGTTCCTTCCAAATTAACTTCTTCTGGATTTGAAACTTATCAAAAACTCCCATTTTTACACGAGTATTGCCAATATCAATTATAAGATTCACCATTACTTGTTAGATGCATTAAAAACGCACTATGGCGTCTGTACACTTCAATTTATTAGTGTGCTTAGTGTTTAAAATGTCTTGTTCCTGTCATGACCATTGGCAAATCATTGTTGTCGCAATAATCAATACTCAATTGATCCTTAATAGAACCACCTGGCTGAACAACTGCCTTTATCCCCGCTTCCTTGGCAATTTGCACACAATCAGGAAATGGGAAGAAAGCATCTGAAGCCATGACAGCCCCTTCTACATTAAAGTTGAAGCTTTGAGCTTTGTGAATCGCTTGCTTAAGTGCATCAACTCTTGATGTTTGGCCACAGCCCATACCAATCAACTGATTATTTTTAATCAATACAATTGTATTTGACTTAAGATGTTTGACACATTTGTTCGCAAATATTAAGTCAGATACCTGTTCTTCAGTAGGGGCCATACGGGTTGCGACCTTAAAGTCATCCGTGGTTTCCATTTTCAAATCTGTGTCTTGCTCCACTACTCCGTTTAGCAAGCTTTTGAAGCTACGCTTATTGACATGAAAGTTTTTGATACGCAGGATCACCCGTTTTGCCTTTTTAGTCAGTAAGTCTAAAGCCTCTTGTGTAAAAGCTGGTGCAATAACCACTTCGTAAAAAAGTTTATTAATTTCTTTGGCTGTAGCCAAATCCAATTCGGCGTTACAGATTAGGATTCCTCCAAAAGCAGAAACATTGTCACCAGCGAGTGCATCTGTCCAAGCTTCCAATAAAGTTGGTCGAGTAGCGATACCACAAGCATTGGTGTGCTTTAGGACTGCAAAAGTTGGCTCATCGTTTTTGAATTCTGCCATCAAAGTAACGGCTGCATCAATATCTACCAGATTGTTGTAGGAGATCGCTTTCCCACTAATTTTTTCGAATATCGCATCAAAGTCGCCATAAAATACGCCTTGTTGGTGCGGATTTTCGCCATAGCGCAATACTTCTGCTTTATGAATACTGTGCTTGAAAGCTAAGTCTTCAGAGTCCCGATTGAAGTAATTGTAAATGGCTGTATCGTAGTTAGAAGAAGTTTTAAATGCTCTTCTTGCTAATTCTTTACGATCTTCAAAATCGGTGTGGCCATCCTTCGATTTCAGTAAATCTAAGATGAATTCGTATGAATCTTTTGAAGCTACGCAGGCTACATCTTTATAATTTTTAGCTGCAGCTCTAATTAAAGCGATGCCTCCAATATCTATTTTTTCGATAATAGTAGTCTCATCATTGGTTTCTGCCACTGTTTTTTCAAATGGATAGAGGTCCACTATTGCGAGGTCTATCTCTGGAATATCGTATTCTGCCAATTGCGCCAAATGTCCTTCTTCACGGCGAGCTAGTAGGCCACCGAAGACTTTGGGGTGCAAGGTTTTGACCCTTCCATCAAGTATTGAGGGGTATGAAGTCAGCGTTTCCACTGCTTCGATAGGGGCATTTAATTGGTTTTCAATGAATTTCTGGGTTCCACCAGTAGAATAAATGGTAACTCCCAAACGGCTTAATTCCTCAATAATTGGCTCTAAGCCTTCTTTTGAGAAAACTGAAATAAGTGCGGACTTGATTTTTTTAGAGGACATAGTTGTTTGTTCAAGCTGAAAAGATGCGCAAAGGTAAGGATAAATCAGGAAGTTGTTCAATTTCACACAGAGAAACAGAAACCTGACTAAAGTGGGAAAAGCGGTTCTTGAATTAAGCTAATCCCCATTAAATTTGAGTGAACGGAAACTACCAAAATATAAAGCTCAATCAGGAGGTTAAATACTGCTTAGTTCCTATTTGCCTCCTGATTCTAAAACTCTTCATTATGAGACAACTATTAATCTTATTTCTTCTGTGTATCTCAAACGTCCTTGTTGCACAAGCGACTAGTATCGCTGGAAAAATAACTGACAGTGAAACGGGTGAAGAACTGATTGGTGCTAATGTAAGTTTATACAAAGGTGGTGTACTCTCGACAGGTGCATCCACCGACTTCACAGGTAATTACTCGATTAAGGTTGACCCTGGGACTTATGATGTTGAGGTCTCGTATATTGGCTATGCTCCAATAAGAATAACGAGCGTGATCATTCAGGCGGGAAGAGCGAATAAACTTGATGTCCAACTAGGTCCTGGGGCAGGTGTCAAGCAATGGAAGAGGGTTCGGAAAACCATTGATTACGTTCAGATCAACTATCAGCCCTTAAGCATTGAGGCTGAGGACGAATTAAGTCGAGAAGAGTTATTTAATGAGGCGGAATGTAATGATTGAGCTAGTCGCCCTATGTCATTGGTTTCATTATTTCCCCTCGAGCGTCTATCTACTTGACTAGACAATTGCTTAATCCCTAGAGGAAAGGCCCGTTTCCACGCTTTTGCAACAAATACCAAAACGCCTACGAAGTACTACTTCGCAGGCGTTTTGATATTTTCAACTAAATCTTATTAGACTTCCATTCTCAGGAGATTCGAAGTATTCTTATTTCTTTTTCTCCTGCCCGTTGGTTTTTGTTAGAGCGGCATTTACCTTCAAGTTTAGAATATTTCCCATGTGATAGCAGGTACGGCAACGAGCTTCGTAAGTATCCTTTTCACCGAGTAGCACTTGACCAGCGTCTGCTGCTAAGCGGAAAGAATGCGTTGCTAGATTACCACAATGACTACAGATCGCATGTACTTTTGTAATATACTCAGCTACAGCTAAAAGGTCAGGCATTGGACCAAAGGGTATACCTTTATAATCCATATCAAGCCCAGCTGCGATTACACGAATACCTCTGAGCGCCAACTGTTGACAAACGTCAGGCAATTCGTTATCAAAAAATTGTGCTTCATCCACTCCTACTACTCCTACCCCATCTGACAAGTCCAATAATTTAGAGGAATGATCTACTGGTGTAGAAAGAATAGAGTTATCATCATGAGAAACAACTTTAACTGAATCGTATCTGGTATCAATTTTGGGTTTAAATATTTCTACTTTTTGGTTAGCGATCTTAGCTCTTTTGAGTCTTCGAATTAATTCTTCCGTTTTTCCGGAGAACATGGAGCCGCAGATGACTTCAATCCATCCGCTACGCTGGCCTTTAAAATGTGGTTCTAGAAACATTAGTTTAGCGATTATTATGACGTTCTTTGACCAATACCCTCAATTTAGAGGAATTGACAATGAGCTTGAATTGTTTACTCTTGAAGTTGTTTAAAATTCTAATTATGCCTGCGAAGTGGTCTTATTTTAGCAAAAATCGCTATTTTTCTTGTTCATAGCCTTAGTATGAACCTGCCTTTTCCGGCAAGTAGGCCTAAAAAAGTAGTTCAATTTGCTAAAAAATTCCTACTTCTCTGCTTTAATTGGAATTCTTAAAGAACTTCATTGTCAAAAGTAGTAATTTCGCAATCGAATAGCGATTAGAAAAACGGGAATCCTTTGATTTTCATGAAAATAAAAATGGCCTCGCGTGAGTTTTAATATGTGGGTTATTTAAAAACCTCATGATATTCAGATTTTCGAGTACCAAATTTCATCAAAAAAATGCCAACTTATAATGAATTTGCAGCAAGGTAAAATAATACTAGAAAAAATAAATCGACTCTACCAAAGCATGACGCTGGATAGCAAAATTGATTCTTTTGAGCAAGAATTGATGTTGAGTTATATTGAAAAATTCTACCAGGCTTTTTCCAATGATGGTAAGGAAATTACGGGTAACAAGCCCGTGGTAGTCAGAGAGCCTGTGGTTATAAAAAAGCCAATTGAGGTAAGTAAGCCTGTTCCTAAAGTGATCCAGGAAGAACAGCCTCAGGCTGCAGCTCCTCCTTCACCTCCTCCAGCTCCAGCAAAAGTAGTGATGAACACGCCGCCACCTCCTTCTCCTGCTGTAGTGCCACAAAATCCAGAGCCAGTGGAGGAAATAGAAGTGGAATTAGCGCCTGTCACTGCAACACATAAAGTAGATGATGAATTCGAGGTCTTATTCGATCAGAATGAGGGGAAGGAATTATCTGACAAATTGAGTTCATTGCCGATCAAAGATTTGACCAAGGCAATGGGACTGAACGAGCGAATTCTTACTACCAATGAATTGTTCGGAAAAGACTCAGATGCTTTTAACGCGGCGATGAAAGATCTAAACAGTTTGCGAGATTTTGAAGAAGCTAAAATGCTATTAGCGTCTTTTGCAGAAAAATACAACTGGACCAAAAAAGGAAAAAAGAAAAAAGCTCAGATTTTCATTAAACTTGTTCAACGAAAATTTAAATAAATCGAATACTAACATCAATATTGCATTGGTATAATCTTCTGAATAAAAGGCTAGACGAGAACGATAAGAATGGATTCAAGATCACAAAAATTAATCGACGTAATCAGACTCCCGCTGCTATTCATTGCAGTGATCTGGGCAGTTCACTTGGTACAAGTGATCTTCGGTTTACATTTGGGATACTTAGGGCTTTTGCCGCGCGACTTTTCTGGAATCAGAGGAATATTGTTAGCCCCATTAATACATGCCGATTTTGCACACCTTACGCACAACAGTATTCCAATGTTTGTGCTCAGCAGTCTCATTTTATATTTTTATCCACGAGTTGCCATTCGTAGTTTTACAGGAATTTATTTATTAACTGGATTGATGGTTTGGTTGATTGGTAATTATTTTTTCTGTGGATTAGAATATGGCCACCAATGTAGAAGCTATCACATTGGCGCGAGTGGTGTCGTTTATGGGCTAGCGACTTTTATCATGGGTACTGGGATTTTTAGAAAAAATATTAAGTCAATTGCACTGGCATTGGTTATACTTTTTTATTACAGTGGTATGTTTGTCGGAATACTTCCAGTGGAGGAAGGTGTTTCGTGGGAGAGTCATTTATATGGAGCTATTATTGGTTTTTTTGTAGCTTATTATTTCAAGCATGAACTAGAGGAAGATGAGAAGCCTATTCCACCTTCGTGGGCAAATGAGGATCCGAATGATACGAACTTTTTTTTTCCTCGGGATATATTTGAGAAAACGAAGTTGCAGCGAAAGATAGAAGAAGAAGCTAGACGAAATGAGGAAAGAGACGGTTGGATATCAGATAGAACCTAGTAAGTCGAAGTCAAAATTGCACTAGCAGGTTTTGAGTTTCAATAATTTTTTCTGTATTTGAAATGCGCATTTAGATAAAAAAGGACTTAGTAATTCTAATAGAATACTAAGTCCTTTTTTATAAATCATTTATTATTTTTTCTAGTCTCGCACAAGGTTTATTTTTTGATTCGCGACTAAAGCATTCTTATCATTAATCGTCAGGTAGTAGACTCCTGCATTTAACCCTAGAGTTGACAGATCAACAAATGATTCTCTTTGATGCCTAACATCCAGTTCTGTCAAAAAGACCTGGTTACCAGCTGAATTAGTAATAATCAATTGTGTTTTCTCCTTTCCAAAATCACCGATCCATCTAATGTTGATACCACGACTTGCCTCTACTGGGTTGGGATAAACATTGATCTTAGCTTCCTCCATTTTAATAATAGCCGTTACTGTTTTAGAGTATTCAAACTGGCCATCAACATCCACCTGTTTTAGACGGTAATAGTTCTCACCAAAATAAGGCTCATCATGTTCATAAGTGTAATACTGAGATTCAAAGCTAGTTCCATTTCCTGCCAAATGTCCAACTGGCGTATAATCACTCCCGTCTGTGCTATGCTCAACTATAAAATAATCGTTATTCATTTCTGATGCAGTTTCCCAAGTCAACACCACTACTTCGTTGTCAAGGACCTGAGAACTAAAATTCACTAGTTCTACTGGAAGCGAAGAAGCATTACCTTTTCGTGCTGATATTTGGAATGGAGCTCCTATGTTCGTTCCATATCTAAAGGCCCGTACATAAATTTCAACGCCTGCCAAAGCTGCATCCTTGATTGTAACTAAACTACTAATATTACCTTGCCCTCCGTTTTCAGAACAATCATATTCCGTAAAATTATCTGGGCTACCTGTATAGACAACCAATACCATTTGAGGATCTATGTTTGTCTTTGCTTTAATCTCCATGGCACCTGTCCCCGGTACAGTCATTTTAAACCAAACATCCGCTCCTGAATATGATCCACAGGAAGGATCTGGGTACACCATAGAGTTGGTTGCCAACTCATTTGTAAAGTTATGATATTTATTACTCCCAGTTACATCCATTTCAATCGCATCAAAAGGATTGTCATTAACCGGTTGTGCATAGCCATTAGTAATCCCTAAAAAAAAGAATAGCAGTAGGTATATCTTTTTTTGAGTTGATCCGCAAATAAAATGACTGTTTGGGTTTGTTGTGTTTAGTTCAGTTGTACTCATTAAATTCTAATTGAATTATGACTGGGGAGTAATTTAACGTAGAGGGGATAAAATCGGGCTTGTAAGTGCGAGGGAAGGGTTCATACCTTTTTTAAATTAGTGTGAATCGGCTTACAATTATGTATCATGCCAAAAACATGCCAATTATTGTACAAAAATTGTGAAATGTGACAGAGAAATGGATGATAAATTATTAAAGAGTCATAGCTACAAAGGCTTTCTACTTTCAGATCAAAACAAATATACATTTGTTAAATTTTGTAATAAAATTGATTTAATAGAGAAATGCTTTAATCTTTCCTCTCACTATCAAGAATACTCCAAAATTATTTTAATGACAAGATTTCTCTTTTGAATGAGAAGTTAGATAAGAGCTATAAGAACTAAACCAATTGGGCCCTCTCAAAAGTAAGATATTCACGTAAAAATGAGTGAGAAAGATTTATAACTGGTTTTATTGCTACTCCCGCAGGAACATTTCGATGCTGTATACAAAAGCTTGGAATGGAAAAATTAGAGGTATTATTGCTTGAAATAACTATAAATCTATTAGCTATTGTCTCTCTAGTCTTCGGCTTTCTTATATGAATACTTAACAATTGAAAACCTTGGCCAAAGCAATTATTCTCAACCTGTGTCCATAGAACAGGAAATCGGTACCACAAAGCTGCGATACCGATTTACTGATTGATATATGCCATTTCCATGGCTTTACTCGCTCTTTTCTTTGATAAACATTTTGAACGGAACGGATAATTTGATATTGTTACGCAAACTGTCTACCTATGGGATGACTCATCTTTTCACACCCCATTTACAATCATTACAAAAGCATTTTATTAATCCTTAAGCAGGTTTAATTTCTGATGCGTAATCAATGAATTTTTATCGCTAATCGTTAGATAATAATGACCTGCCTCTAAACTTAATTTAGATAAATCAATATAAACTTGGCGCTGATTCTTTACATCAATACGTCGTTCTAACATTTTTCTTCCGATAGAATTAGTAATACTCAATTGAGCTTCTTCTTTTCCAAAATCTCCAGTCCATCGAATACTAATACCTTCAGTTACAAATGCTGGATTTGGATATACATTAATCTTTGCCTCCTCCATTTTAATAATCGCATGTACAATCCTTGAGTATTCATATTGGCCGTCAAAATCTACTTGCTTTAATCGATAGTAGTTTTCACCAAAAAAAGGTTCGTCGTGAACAAACTTATACGTTTGTCTTTCAGAGGTTGTTCCCTTTCCTTGAACGTGATCAACAGGTGTATACTCCTTCCCGTCTGTACTATGCTCAACAATAAAATAATCATTATTCAACTCAGAAGCTGTTTGCCAATCTAAGGCAACTTCTTCATTATTAATTACCTCAGAATTAAAGGCAACCAAATCTACCGGTAGTGCTGCAGGCTGCATGGTTGCCATTTCAAAACGACCTCCAACCGCATCATCATAAGCATACATTCTCAGGTATATAAACTGATTTGCAAGACTGGAGTCATCAATCTCGATTTTAGCTCCAAATGGGTTTGCTGTACTTCCAAAAAAGTCGCAAGCATATTGAGTTAAGTTACCACAAGATCCTGTGTAAGCAGTAAGCACAGGTTTGGCATCATAAGTTTCATCTACCTTAGTGTCAATCAAGAGTTGTCCATTTGAAGGAATTCGAATGAGAAACCAAATATCTTTTCCATCAAAAACGCCACAGGTAGCCTCTGTTCCATTCACTTCTGCATATTGATTGGTGTAACCAATATAGTTCTCTATAAGTGAAGCATCTGCTAGTTCAATCGCATCCTCACATATATCCTGTTTGGGTTCCACTATTGCTATATCAAAAGTCCCTCCTCCATCTTGAGTACTGATTGCACGAATACGTATCGTTTTGCCTGCCATACTCGAATCATTGATACGCACTTCTCCACCACTATCGATTGTACCATCTTTACTAAAACCAATTTCTTCTAAATCTCCACAATTACCTTCATACACCACTATTGCTGGCGTAATGGTGCCAGCATTAGTTTCAATATTTAATTTTCCACTAGCAGGTATTTTTGCCTTAAACCATACATCGTTTTCAGCACAACCAGAACAAGCAGAAGGCAAATCTAAATTATCTGTTTCTGAAGCATTTTCTGTAGAAAACGATTGAAATTCAAAAGAACCTTTTTCAGTTATCAATTCTGTTGCCTGACTACATTTATCATTTGATGCCACTATTGATTCGTCCGTATAAGCACTAATCTCAAAAGTTCCTCCTGCTGTTGATCCAAATCGAAATACTCTTATATAAACCTCATCACCTGGCTCTAAATCATTATCGTTCGTCTCAGAATTAAATCTTAGTCGGCTACTAACCGAATTATCAGATGGTGTACCACTCGCAGTACATTTAATCTCCTCTAAGTCACCGTCATCATCTACGTACATACTGACAACCACCTTCTGAGTTAAAGTGGTCGTTAAATCAATTATAAATTTCTTCTCTGGCAAGGTTATTTTAAACCAAACATCGGCCCCCTGATACTGTCCGCAAGAAGGAGTTGAAACATTGGAAGAAGCACTAGCCAATTCGTTGGTATAGTTTACATATTCGCGAATTGGCATCACTGGAAGAGTAATTGCTCCTGAGTAGTCATCATTAATGGGTTGCGCAAAGACAGTCGTAGTTCCAATCAATAAAAGCCATACGATTAGCATGACATCTTTAGTCGATTTCATCATTAACTTAGTTTTTAGATAGCTTGTGTAAAAAAATATTCCTTTTACAGGTGTGTTGTTTTTACTTTTTTTGCCCATGAGATAAGTTCTTTAGATTTTGGAAAACGGGGGAGCAAATATATTGGGAGGAGAATTAATATGGAGGAGATTAAACAATCGTGCCATAGAATATAACACAAGTTATTTTGTACTATTTTTAATAGCTAAAATAATGCCAAGCAAGTCGCCAATCAGAATAACTGTGACAGACAAAACAATCAAATAAACGACTTGGGTTCAATGGCAATAGGATGTTCTGACCTGAAATCAAAACATCCTGTTATATGTTAAATTTAATCGATTGTTGATAATTCTTAATCGAGAAATATTATTTGGAAGATTTACTTCAAATCTTTAAGTGCTCGGATAAAACCTTTGACATCTTTGGCCAACATTCTTTTTTGCAAAGCCTGCGCATCCGATCTTTTTGCAAAAGCACCTACTACTATTTTATAAACAGTACGTCCATCCAGTTCATTGATGCTTACAATGATAGGTTCACTAAAGATGTTCTGCAACTTTTCCGCTTGAATCAAAACGTTCCCATATTCTGCGAAAGCACCTATTTGTACTCCAAATCCTTCTGGATCTTGTTTGGTCACATTAAATCTAAAGATTCCTCGTCCGGTAGAAATAGTATCTAGAACCTCCGGCTCTGGATCAGCCACTCCATCCCTCATTCGTATGGCCTCAGCTACTGCCCTATCTGCATTGATTCGTCCATGTCCATATTTTTTAGAATGTCCATTAATATATTCCGATGGTGAACCAATTTTATCTGCAGTTTTAGTTATGATCTGTTTTACTTCTGTGGCTGTCAATTCTGGATTTACAGAAAGGATAAGCGCACAAATTCCAGCTACGAGTGGACATGCACTCGAGGTGCCACCAAAATGCTTGTAGCGATCACCTCTTGATTTACCATCTCGCCAATAACGGTAGTTTCCCGTTTCCCAAGATACTCCTTCATCCCACCAAGCGCGCGCAGCAGTGATGGGCCAGTCTCCATTGGAAGGAGCACAAATAGTCACTTCTCTTCCTCGATTAGAATAGGAAGCATGTTCGTCTTTACTCGTACAGGCTGCTACTGCGATTACGTCGGGATGTGCTGAGTAGAAACTTACAAAATCGAGATCATCATTACCTACCGCATATATAATGACGCAGCCTTTTCCATTTCTTCCATTACGAGCTGCTTTGGAAATGGCCTCTTCCTTGAGTGGGCTTAGAGCAAAAGCGGGGTCGGTTGTTCCCCAGCTACAACTAATTATATCTGCTCCATTTTTGACGCAATAGTCAAACATTTCTTCTGTAGCTCGGAGGCTAAAAGAGGTACCACTGACTGGCATAAACTTAGCGTTAGGAGCAGCTCCGACAATACCCGTTCCATTACTTGCAGCAACAGCTACGCTCGCGCAAGGTGTTCCATGCGTAAAGCGAGAGTCGCCTTGCTCTAGTGCGCTGGATCGAGTCCAAAGATCAAAAGGTTTGTGCACTTTATTTTTGAGATCGGGATGCGAAAGGTCGAATCCATTATCGACTATGGCGACTACAACCGAAGGTGAACCGAGGTTTCCAATTCGTTTCCAGGCATTCACTACTTTTGCATCAGCTCCTTTTTTTATAGGCCAATTTGCGTCTACAATGTTTCCATTATTTTCAAGATGCCATTGGTGATCGATCAATGTATCGATAGGCTCATCAAAGTCATATTCATCAACAAAAGTATCGATGTCTGGTTCTGCGATTTTAACCAATGAGGTATTTTGAAGCCAATGAGCTGCCTTGAGTGGATTGGGAGAATGCTTGCTAACCCGTGCGACCACCTGTGTATCACTACGCCGTTCTACTAATTCTAGTTTATATTCGTCTAGCGCTAAGTGCTGCTCTTCCTGACTAGTCCCATCTTGGAAGATGATATAAATTTCGCCAGTAGGAACCAAGGGTTTTCCGCTAGAACCTTCTATATAATAAACATGAGTACCGACTTCAACTTCTTTTTCGTTACGGACTTGATCTAGTTTATTATCTAATGAATTTCTACCTTTTTCGAGGGTAACAATGTTAAATCCGCCTAGATTTTTGAAGACTTCTTGTTTGACGTATTTTTTGTCCGCTATTGGTTTTGTTGATTTTATACCTACAAAACGGCTGCTTTTCTTTAAGGTGACTTCCCCTTTGCCACTTCTAACTTTAATCTTGCTCATAGTGTTCGATTGTATTAGTAATTGGGTATGAAAGTGTTTGAAAAAGTGAACACTTTCCTTCATTACCATGCAAGATAATAAAGAAACGTCAGCATATCCAAATGATTGAAAATAAAGGTTTTCTGTTGAAAATAGTCTGAACTTTATTAAAAAAAGCAAATTCAAAAATAATAAACAAGTAAGACTCAATGTTAAATTAACTATTTTACATATTAAATAAATTGACATATATGTTTAAAATGCATACATTTGCTACTAGAGATAATTATCTAAGGACGCTAAAAGCCACTTAGCAGACCATATTAGCAATGATTATCCAATTTCTACATAGCATCTGATGCTGTGAAAAATGCAATCTCAACAATCACTGTGAACACTTATGAAACATCAATACAACTCTGGGCAGCTACCAAAGCTGTCTCCACAACTCATTATCAAGGACGTCTATTCTATAATCGATTCTCGTATTCAATATATTGAGTATCAGGCACATTGTCGATTGAGAAATAGTATTAGCAATAGCGTAAGAGAATCATCATGTGAAATATCTATAGCTTCAAATGACAACACCTCTGCTATGCTCGCCAGTAACTTTGATCAAATGCTAACTTTTGTTAGTGGCTTGGAAATGCCTTTAAAGCTATTGCAAATATTAAGAACTTGGTTAAGGGAAGACAACCTTGCCTTGGTAATGAGTTTGCTTTATAACAATACCTATCAAAAATATTCAGAGGATCATCTAGAGAAGATGCTAAAAGAAGAGGTCGCCGAAGTTTTAGCTTAAAAAAATTAATCGAGAGTATGATAGAGTGCTCTTAGCTAATTTAAAATTTCAATTTTTCATCCACTGTTAATTTATGCCTCTATTGCAACTGCTTTGCTTTTGCATCGTATAATTCTACAACACGTACCCCATCGCTATCACCTTTAAATCAAAGAAATTAATTCATGCAGAAATCTATGTTTTTTAAGACTCAGACCCGAAGATTTGAGGATGATCTGGAAGAGAAAATCCGAGAGTTAGAAAAAGATACCGAGCAATTATCTCAGCTCAATACTAATGTACATGACATCGTGAACTCTGCAGCACATAACCTGAGAACCTCACTTGTAGTTATAAAAGCTTACTCCAATTTATTAATGCATTATGATGGTGAAGAAAAGCGAGAAGCGCTAGATCACATGAAGAATTCGGCATTAAAAATGGAAAGAATTGTCAACCGAATGATCGAACTTACGGATATACAACGCAATGAAGCGTTTACCGAGCAAAAACTTAATTTCGATGAAATTATTGAAGAAGTAAAATTACATTTGACAGATGACATTCAGGTTACCTCCCCTCTATTCACTAATTCTTTTGATATCGAAAACATCCATTATAATAAATTAAGCTTATTCACTATTCTGTTCAATTTGATAAATAATTCTATTTTATATCGAAGTCATGACAAGCCTTTGCACATTGACCTTCGAACAAGAAAGGAAGATGGCTTTGTGGTACTTAGTATTACAGACAATGGTAAAGGCATTGACCTTAACCGAGACTTACAGAGACTATTTAAGCCCTTTTCTAGAGTAACCGTTGAAAACGATGGACTAGGCACTGGTTTGTTTCTGATCCGATCTATTGTAGAAAAGAATGGTGGAAAAATTCGAATTGACTCACTACCTGGTTCAGGAACGACTGTACAAGTTTTTTTAACTCCTTCTGTTGAATTCTAAATTTACTTCATCAAAAAAACAATTATACTCTATAATTTCATACTAATTGCGCGAATCGATTTTTTATCTAAAACAACAATTTAATTACACAAAAGATGGTACAGTCTGTGCATTAAAGCACAGTCGCCATTATTTCCTCATAATTAAATAGTTTCTCATGAAAGATCACTTTAATTGCCTTTTTATCCTTCCTCAAACTAGGAATCAAACCAATCAAAATTACTATACTGCTTCAAAGCATTTTCCTGTAAATACTCATTTTGAGTATAGCCATAAGTCTGCTTTAGCTTATTTAAAAAACTGTCCACAAAAAGATTTCCCTTCTATCATTATTTTTGAAGATGCATTTGATTTTGAAAAGAATCTTGAATTCATTGAAGAATATCGTGCTCAGTTCTATATTTTTAATGTTGACACACTCTTATTTAACTGTGAGCTAAACTCCACTAGTCAAGAACAGACTAAGAGACAATATCCGGAAATAGTTTCAGATACCTTGCCCTTACCCTTTAATAAGCAGGTATTTATGAAAAGTATATTCCCATTACTTACCGTCTATATGGTTTAAGCAGATGTTCAAAATTAAGTTAGTACACTTTAAAATTAATAGTCACATTTCTTGTTCAAAACATAGTGTTTTGAACAAGAAATGTGGACCAAATTTAATCTATTCTCCATTTTTACTTTTCTGACTCCCCTGTCTTTTCTCTATATACAAATAGTTTATTTCATAAGCTTATCTACCATCCAAGCAATCAATTATTTCAATTTTCAAAAAAGTAAGTATCCATTTTGAAACTTGTAAATTCAAGGTCACAAGAATTAAAACAAGATTTTGACGATGGCCTGATTGTTGCATTTTTGCCATTTAGAGGCATCTTATTCCTTGTCATCATTGATAAATCTTCTTTAAGAGGGCTCCTATAAACTACTACGAACCACACCTGTTTAACAATTTACTTTAGTATTACTATGAGAAATTTAAAAACTATTAGGGTATTAAGCTTTGTATTGGCGATCTGTACCTTTTTTGCTTCTTGCAAAAACTTCGAGGATTTTAATGAAATAGAAGAAGTTGAATTAAATGGCGCTTATGCGATTCCATTGATTAACTCTTCAACCAACCTACAAGATATTCTTGATGAGACTGGCCAACAAAATGATTTATCTGGTTTGATCATTGAAGATGATGGCAGTATGAAAGTTGTCTATCAAAATGAAGCAATCACTCAGCACATGTCAGACTTTTTTGAAGAGATTCCTTCTTTTCCGCTTGTGATTCCTTTCAATTCCAACCAGATACCATTTGACATTTTTGAAGGAATAAATGTTCAACAACTAAATTTAAAAAGTGGAACACTTTCTTTTGAATTGGAATCATATCATCAGGAAGATATCAATGTACTCATCACAATTCCCAACTTAGTAAAAGATGGTACTGCCTTTAATGTAACTCAAACGGTTCAGTATAGCGGTAATTCGCCAGCAATAGCCAGTATTAGCCCTGTTGACTTAACTGGCTATTCTTTCAACCTGCCAAACGGAGAACTAGAGGTTTATTATCAGGCCAATAATAACAATGGTGATAATTTACAAATTAATCCGATTATAGGAATGGCTGAGAATTGGGACTACGAATACATGCAAGGCATTTGGGAAAAAGATACCATCAGTCTTGCAAGTGATACACTAGCTATTGACATTTTTGACAACTGGGTAGATGGTACAATAAATTTTGCTGACCCAAGACTAACGATAATCGTTGACAATTCATTTGGATTTCCAACCATGGCTCAGATTGAAAAATTAAAAGTAATCACAGCTAGCGGAGACGAGATGTATTTGCAAAGTTCACTCTTTGATACGCCACTATATCTGGACTACCCTGCCTTGACAGCACCAAATACTTCGAAGCAAACAACTTTGACTTTCAACAATACCAATTCTAACATTGCAGATATTTTAAACTCAAAGCCAAGTCAAATTATTTACAGTATCACAGCAGTAATTAATCCGGATGAAAGTTCTGTTACAAACGGATTCATGACTGATCAAAGTTCCATGTCAATTTCACTTGAAACAGAGCTACCTATTCACGGATCAGCAAGCGGATTTGAAATTGAAGAACCTCTAGAAAGTGATTTATCAGA
>CAKZUK010000187.1 GCA_937921775.1 uncultured Saprospiraceae bacterium | reverse complement strand
AAATATCAGATAAACTTTCCTTTTGAAGTGCCTTCCGAAAATGGCATGGTAAAGCTGCTAACTGAGCATGCATTAGATGGAGTAAGTGGGGAGGTGGTTTATCCGAAGGAATTTGCTTAGGTGCTTAATGTTTATTGGTTTCTCCAAGGCGAAAATTAGTACCTTTGTTACAAGCGAATCACAGAGTTTTTTTCACTTTCCTTACCCTCACAAGCTATGAAACAAAAAACAGCTACACTACTCGTAGTAATCTTATATTACTTACTTATTCCTCCAAATCTCACTGCTCAAACCAATTTAGGAGTGAGCTTCCACCAATCAAGGGATACCAAAATCGGAGTTTTTGTAGACATCGAACGATGGGCAATGGCAGAAGTACGGATTGTTGATTTTGTTCAAATAAAAGAATTTTCAAGCGAGCTTTTAGGCTTTTTTAAACTTACAGCAAGAGAAACTAGTGAGGTTTATATTGGTGGAGGTTACGGCTTATCGCAAATAGTGGAGCGCTCGGGAGGAATACTTGCAGTTGGTGCAAACGTCTATCCATTCAAAACCAATAAGTTTGGAATTCACTTTGAATTGAATCCTATCTTTCCAGAAATTGATGATCCAATTATGCGAGTGAGTTGGGGACTGCGATTTAGATTTGGGAAAGAAGAAGGAGAGAACTAAAGACAAATGACTGTTCCTTTTGTTCTCATTTTTCGATTTAAAATTCCTCTTTTATGTCAATAAAAATAATCCTTAATTTATTTATTGTTCTCTTTTTTTTAATAGGGGGAAGTAAAACTGTCTATGCGCAAGTACATGCAGGAGTCAGCTTCCACTATTCACAAAATACAAGACTGGGTTTGTATGCAGATATTTATGATCGTGTGGTTCTAGAGGGACGAATTATTGATTATAGCTTGTTGATTGATACGCCTTTTGAGATTTATGGATTCTACAAAGTTTTGAATAAAAAAAATTACGAAATTTATGCTGGTTTGGGATATGGATTATCTGCTTTCGATATTTTTAACGGACTTATCGTGGCGGTAGGAACTAATATTTATCCTTTTGAAAATAAGAAGTTAGGATTCCATATTGAATTGAATCCGATTAAAGGAGATTTCTCTCCCTTGATTATTAAAGCTAGTTGGGGAATGAGGTATACTTTTGATTGGAGTGAAGTGGAGGAGGAGGAGGAAATTGACTATTGAATTGTGGATTAATTATTTAGAGTAGAGTTCATGTCTTTTACTTGACTAGCTGATAGGATCGTTAATTTTACTTTAGCGCTTATCGATCACGAAGCGCTTTAAATGCAGGAGCTGGCTAGACTGATATTTAGATTCTGTTCCAAAGGCCAAAATCAATTATTGGTCAAGCTGTGAAGCCTAGCTGCCAAAATATTAAACGATAAATTTTTCAATAATCTTCATACCTTGGCCTTGTGTTCATACAAAAGAACAAGTGGGAATAAACAGTTTGGAAATTTTCTATCGTAATTAATCATAAAGATTACGACTGCAGATTCTTTGTATCCTATTTCTATGTGATGAAAAAATAAGTTAGCAAATAAGCTCAAAAATAAAGTACTATCAATGCAAGAAGAAAAAGTAGAAGGAAAAAAACGAAGCAACATCCAATTAGGACAGTTTGTAGAAATTGTACAAAAGCAAGACCAACAAAGCGGTGAACTGACAGATGGAATCGTTAAACGAATCTTAACCAACTCATCTTCACATCCACACGGTATCAAAGTCATGTTGGATACTGGTGAGGTGGGGCGAGTTAAATGGGCTTACCTAGATTGATATTCCTCAAGTATTAAAATAGATTCTTTGTACAATAAAGTCTTATATCGCAAGTTTTATGGAAGGAGTTAAAACTCGAAAACAAAGATAAAGCGATGAAAAAAAACGTACTAGCTACATGCCTATGGCTACTTTGTCTTAGCACAATTGTATCAGCACAAACTCCCATTCACCTCGAAGGAGGGATTAATTATAATTTTTCCAACTATACGTATTACGGTGAAAAAAGTAGGCAAAATCAAATAGCTTACTTTATTGCCGCTCTTGCGAGATACAAGGTTACAGATAGAATAGCCCTAATTCCTGAGCTACAATATTCGATAGAACCTTTTACAGAGTTAGAGACCGTAGAGGTTGATTATCGAGCACATTATATTCGATTGATCCCACATGTTGAATACAGTCTGAATCAATATTTTTCAATCAATGCAGGCTTTAATATAGGCTATGAAATTTATGGCAATCAAAAAGAAATAGGACATTCTTGGCTAAATAAATCATTCGAATTTTCACAGGAGATAGATTACGGTTTGTCCTTTGGTGCTCGTTGCTATCTTGATTCTTTTGTAATCACTTTTAAGTACTATGATGGCGTACAAAAGCTTGGAGCAAGGGGACTACTCTTGAACATAAGTACAGGTAGTTGGGCTGCACTTGAAAAAAGAAATCGAATGATTCAACTTGGCGGAGGTTATATCTTTTAATCAATTCCTTAATAAAAAAAGTTCTTTGACAAATTCCGTGGTAGAAGCCAATGATAAAATAAAATCAACGTTTCCTTTGGTTACTTTTGCTTTCATTTTAACATTGGCCACGGATTTGTCAAAGAACGATAAAAAATAATGACTCATGAAATCAATACTCATTCTTATTTTTATAAGCCTACTGACTTCAGTAAATGATACTAAGGATAATTTTATCGGTGTTTGGTCCATGTCAATGAGTACTACGGAAGCGAGCAATATGGAGGTTTGTCATCGCTTTATTCTTAATTTGAGCAAAGAAGGAAAAGGGAACTTAAGTATCGAATTAAGTCTACCCAATGAACCTAATAATCATGACCTATTCCTAAGCCGAATTCCTTTTGACTACAAAATAATAGAAGAGAATAGCAACGAATATACACGCGAAATCGAAGTGCAATACCTTGATGAGGTCGTATTCAATCACATTCAAAATGACCGACGCAATAAGCATGCTATTCCAAGGGCTTTTATGAATTATATAAATGAACTAGAGGAGAAGTTGAGCGAGCTGGAGACAAGTTATCAACTTAGTTTAGACGGACAAAATTATCTCGTCATTCAAGGGTTTTCGTTAGTGGAAAATAGTTCTTTTAGCAATTTTAAAAAAGGGGGACGCATAGAATCGTGCAATGATTTGAAGTAGAAAAATGGAAGACGGAAGTTTCCAACGAAGGTAAAATAGATCGACGCGCTAAAGGGGAACTTCGGACTTCGGTCTTCCAACTCCCAATCCACTCCCTAATCAACAACAAAATACATATTCACCTCACCCACATTCTTAGCCATTATTTTTCCGCGAGCTTCGCAGGGAAATATATCTTTGACCAACTGATAGGTTGATTCCGAAATATTAATTCGCCCCTCAGCGCCATTACTTTCCATTCGACTCGCAACATTCACGGTGTCACCCCAAATGTCATAAGCAAACTTTTTAGCACCCACCACTCCCGCTACTACAGGCCCACTGTGAATACCCATTCGCATATTCCAATAGTCAATACCTTTCGCCTTTTTTTCTTTGATTCGTTGGTTCATAAAAGCAACGATTTCCTTACCTGCATTTATCGCTTGAATAGAATGATCGGCGTTTTTCTTAGGTACGCCCGCCACACACATGTAAGCATCACCAATGGTTTTTATTTTTTCCATTCCATGCTTCTCAAGTATGGAATCAAAACTACTAAAGCAAACGTTGAGTTCCTGAATAAGTTGCTCTGGTGTCATGGTGGATGCAATTCGGGTAAAACCACTAAAGTCGGTAAACATCACTGTAGCGACCTCGTAACTTTTCGGACTAGCAAAACCTTTTTCTTTCAATTCTTCCGCTGTTTCTTCAGGAAGAATATTGAGTAATAGCTGATCCGACTTATTGCGCTCTGTAGTGATTTCTGCCTTTTGGATTTCAATCGCTTTGTTCTTTTGATTGAGTTGCTGATTAAGTTTATTGGAGTAAAGTAAACCACCGCCAATGATCAGTAAAATCAATCCCATCAGTGCTCCGAGTCCATAGAAAAATTGTACTCGTTCGTTCTGTTTTGCTAATTCCAAATCGCCGAGTTTTTTGTCTCGAAGGATCAAGTCTTTTTCCTTTTGCTCGGCAGCAATGGTCGCTTCCTGATTTTTAATTTCTAATTCTTGGAGCACCTCTTTTTGCTGGAGTGTAGCCACTTCTTTTTCCTTTTGCGAACTTAGAAGGCGTTGACGAGTCAACTCCAAATCCTGTTTTGCTTTTTGATTTTCAACTGCTTTTATCTCTAGTTCACTGGCTTTTAGTAGGTTCTCTTTTGCCAAAATTTCTTTCTCCGCTTCACGAGCCATCAATTCCGATTCCTTATTTTTAAAAGCTAATTTTTGATTTTCAGCCTCCGCTTCTAATTGTGCAATCGTCAACTGTTGCATGTCTCGATTTATGATGAGTAGTTTGGTTTCCTTTTCTGCTCGTTCCAGTTGTATGGATTGTTGGAGTAGCTGCTGCTGTCTCAGTTTTTCTTCTAGCGAGAAGGAATCGCGCAACACCAAGTGTTTTCTAAAGTATTCCAAAGCCTTATCATCTTCATAAATCGCAGTATGAATCAAAGCCGTGGTGTAAAATATATCTACCAGCAGCGCATCATTTGTTTTGCTTTCAGCCAATTGAATGGCTCTGTCTGAATACTGTTTTGCGTTGTGATAATCCTTTTTACGAAAGTAAACAGTAGACATCAAATGGTCAATCTCGTCGAGCTCATATGGAGCATAATTATTTTTTATTTTTCTAGCTTCTTTTAGATATTCAATACTTTCATCAAAGAATCCCATATTGTAATAAGCTATTCCGATGTTGACACCAACGATAACTTGATCCGAGTATTCCTCATCCTTTAACTTAGACATTGCCTTTTTGAAAAAGTCGATTGCCTTATCGTAATTTTCTAGGTTGTTGCAGTTGTAACCCATGTTGTTGTAAATGCGAATCAATTCCTCCTTGGGCCGATTGTTGGCTTCTAGAAGTGTTTTCAACTTTAGGTTTTGTTCGAGCGCTTTACGATGTTGTCCATTAAGTGAGTATAGGTCAACGATAGCTTGTGAGGTGGTGATCTGGCCATTTACATTACCCGTCTGTTTGTGATGCTCAACAATACGATTGTAAAAGTAGAATGCACTATCAGGTTTGGATAAAATGGAATAACTTTTACCCAATTGAGAATAAAGTCTTTGTGTGTTTTCACTATATGGAATTTCGCGATCAGCAAAAGGCAATGCTTTTCGATAGTAAGTCAATGCTTGTTCGTGTAACTCTTCATTTTGATAAATCTGAGCAATCGCCATCGCTATTTCCGGAAGATAAATACTATCCTGCACTTCCATAGCATCATAGGCGAGTAGCCAACTCGCTAGTATTTGGCCAGTGCTACTTTCTAAAGTCGCTTCTTTTTCAGCGATATTTATCAGACTCTGTACATTACTTATTTGGCTCAGGGCCAAAAAAGGCTGAGCGATGAAAAGAAGAAGGAGTAATGTTTTGTTTATTTTAAACATGAAACGATTAAAGTTAAAATTGCAAAGTACGCGATAGACATTCTCATCTCCACGTCTTCCATTCAGGCAGATTTTCATTTCTACTGCAAGCGGTAATTAATCCCAAGCCGCATATATCGTTTTGACTGTGGATTGTAAAATAAACCGTCAGCATCATCAGCCGCATCAATGCCCGCATATTTGGTACTCAATACATTGTTGATTTTTATATAGCCCAAAATGTTCTTATTAAATTGATAACTGGCTAAAGCATCTATGGTGAAATACCCATTATTACGTAACTGATCATCGCTTTGCAATAATTCTGGTACTTGAAAAAGTAAAATGTTTCGCGTATAACTTTTTGTCATCCAGGTATTTTCAAAGAGGAAGCGTAGTCTTTTAGTTGGATGGAATTCTACATCAAACTGCCCGATCCAATCTGGCTGAGAACGTATCCCATCCAAATCAATATTATTGAAATCGCCATCAAAGTTAATTGAACCAGAAACTTCTTTGCCTCTGGAATAACTAATATTGAAAGTACCACTTAAACCAATAGCCGGAATAATATCATCAAAACGGATACTACTTTGAAAACCATATAGTCGAGCAAAGGCTTCGGTGTCATTGACGTAACCTAAAGAAATGGATTCGTAGCTATCTAAATCCAAAAGATAGACGATAAAGTTACTAGTTCGAGTAAAGTAATAAGACAAGTCAACATTGATCTTTGGTGATATTTTCCAGCGGCAGCCCAACTCCGCACTGTATGTTTGTTCAGGACTTAAGTCAGCTCCAGTTTCGAATGGCTTAAAATCAAATAAAGGTATTTTTGCAGAAGTAGAAGCATAATAAGGTGAGGGATAACGAAAGGACCGACCTGCAGAAAAACGCAAACTAAAATTCTTAGTCCATCGATATTGTAAAGCAATTCTGGGGTTGAAGTATAATCGGTCACGAACCAGATAATTGTTTTGTCGAATGAAAGCTTGTGTTCCAAGAATCGCATTCAATTTCCCAAAATTAAAATAGGCCTCTAGAAAACCACTCAAATCAGTATAACTTACAGAACTAATCTGAACAGTTTGATCAATCGTACTATCCGCTAATAAGTTGAGAGGGTCAGAACTGTAATTTCGTAAAGGATTGCCATCACCAGTTTGTAACAATAAGCCACTTGAAATTTCAATGTTCTTAGTTAGGTTATAACCAAAAAGTAATTCGAGATTCGTTTCACTTGAGTTAGCAGAACTAAAACGAGGCCCTGAAAAATATGCCTCGTCAATTACCTGACGCATGGAGTCCAGTGCTTCGATATCTGAGTAGTCATCAATATAGCTATCCGCAAAGGCTTGATGAAGAAAGTTAGTTAATGGCAACACATATGAATAAGAACTGCGCTTATCTGTTTGATAACTTAGTGTTCCTAAACTCGCTTTGAAACGATACCGCTTTTTAATCTTTTCCCAATTCAAATTGAAAACATTAATACGTTCACCAAAATAATTTAGCGGATTGGCATAGGAAACGGCATATGGACTAAGTCCGATCGAACTATGCTCTCGACGAGACATTTGTTGCAACGAGAATTGAAAATTTCGAAACTTCAAATCAAGACCAAGCATATTGCTTAAATGGGGGAGTGTTCCCAATAATGGAACACCATCCGAACCTTTATAGTTGGGGCGATCGAGGTAAGAAAATTCATTGTCGCCACCATTGAGAATATCCTGATATAGGTTTGGGTTGTATAGGCTGTCAATATCATATTTTACCCGACGGTCATCCTGTGATGTATAATTGCCGTAAGCTCTAAAACTGATCACTCGTTTATCTTTCCCCAGTTTACCTGCAAACATTATATCTAAATTCTTAAAGCCATTACCTCCAAATCCCAGATCGGATTGTACATAAACTGGACGATCCGTTTCTTTCAAAATTATATTGATGACTCCTGCCGAAGCATCTGCGCCATAGAGTGTAGCTGCGGGACCATAGATAATTTCAATTCGTTCGGCTTCACGAATTGGGATCTGAGGGCCAATCGGCATCCCCTTCACCACGAACGGTTTAATAGGAATATCATTGATAAGGATTTTAGCATAGGTATTTCCATGAAGACCGCGCATCAAAAAAGTTTCCCCTTCTATCGCTGAGCCTGGTTGAGAAACGCGAATACCTGGCAAGCGTTTGAGTACGTCAGCAAGCGTGTGATAGCCTTTTTGACGAATCTCCTCGCCCGTCACTACAAAGATGGTAAAAGGTAAATCCTCAATGTTCTTTTCTGTTCTACTACCAGAAATAACACGGGTGCCTACTTGTTCTTTTTGATCGGTTTTAATGTCTTTCCAATTCAATCTGGCAAAGTCGAGTAGCAGACTGTCTTGCCCCTCTAGCTGTAGATTGAAGCAAAGCAGTAGGAGTAGAGAGAAAAGGTGCTTGCATTTAAAGAGGGCTTGAGGCATAGAGTCGTTGATTTGTAGCTGATTTAGTTGGTAAAATAATGAATTTTGCGGGAGATAAACGATGATAGTATCAATAAAGTCGGGGATTTCTCATATATCTTGACATTTTAAAAGGCATTGCTTATATTTGTGTAACCAGTTACGTAACTAAATATACAAATATGCCAAGCCGAACTGAATTCTTCAATAAAGTTGGAAAAATAGCCTTAGGTACTCGCATGAGAATGCTGAGTGAAAGTATTATGGAAGATGCCAAAGGAATCTATGAAATGTATGATGTGGCTTTAAAACCAAAATGGTTTCCTGTTTTTTATGTTTTGTCAAAAAACGAAGAGAAGTCAATTACGGCTATAGCCAAAGAGATTGGGCATTCTCATCCTTCTGTAAGCAAAACGATTCGTGAAATGGTAAAGGCTGGCGTTGCGATTGAGCAGAAGGACAAAAGCGATGGCCGTAAAAACATGCTACAACTAACTGAAAAAGGGCGCGATCTCGCGCTGAAAATAGAGGATCAATATACAGATATCGACAGCGCAGTAGGAGAGGCCTTAGCACAAACCACCCACAACATTTGGAAAGCGATGGAAGAACTGGAATTTCTTTTGGATGATCAATCCATGCTATATCGAGTGAGAAAGGCAAAGAAAATACGGGAGTCTAATAAAATTAAAATCGTCCCTTATGAATCGCAGCACAAGCAATTCTTTTTTGATGTCAATGAAGAATGGATTAGCCAATATTTTAAAATGGAAGCTGCTGATTATAAAGCCTTACAAAACCCCAAAGATTATATAATTGATAATGGTGGAGCTATTCTAGTTGCTCTTTATGAAGATGAACCTGTAGGTGTTTGTGCCCTCATCAAAATGGATCATGCTGAATATGGATACGAACTAGCAAAAATGGGGGTTCTTCCAAAAATGCATGGAAAAGGTATCGGCTGGATACTCGGTAAAGCCTGTGCAGAAAAAGCAAGAACTATGGGGGCAAAGAAAATATATTTAGAGAGTAACACAGTACTAACGCCAGCTATTACGCTCTATCACAAATTGGGTTTTAAAAAAGTAAAAGGATTGGATACCCCTTACGAACGTTGTAACATAAAGATGTCGCTTTCTCTTGACTATAAGGAGTGAAGAAGCTGCTTATACCTAAACTAGCCGATGGCTAGACGGAAACCAGACAAAATCCTCGAAGTAGCTATGTACCCTTCAAACTTATTTTAAAAAAGGATCTGAATACTTCTCATGCGTTACCAGCACCTCATCGGTAAGCGTATGCAAAAAGGAAACCAGTGCCGCTTTTTCCTCTTCGTTCAAATTCATTTGTCGAGGAGGACCACCAAGTACTCCAGTAGTCGTCAGTCGATCATCCAGATTATCAAAAGGCTGAATACCACTGTTGTAATGTTCGATTACTTCTTCCAGTGTTTCAAAACGACCATCGTGCATATAAGGGGCAGTCAATCCAATATTTCTTAAAGTCGGAATTTTAAATTCAAATTTATCTCTTTCTTCTCCCGATACTTCCATCTGTCCAAGATCCGATTCGTAACCAGCGATTCCGTTATTTCTGGCAGCAGTATTGGTAAAGATCGTGTTGGTATGGCATTGATTACAATTCAATCCAGATTCGAAAAATAAACTCTTTCCTAACAATTCCTGCTCTGTGAAGTTGGCAAAGTCCGTATCAATTCCCTCATCGTATTTGGAGCTATAAGCTGTCATGGAATTGATGAATTGTGTAAGGGCATTACTAATCAAATCAGAGCTAATCGAATCACTATCAAAAGCCGCTTTAAAAAGTTCTGGGTAATACTCAGTATTCGCTAATTCTACAACGAGATCTTCCAAATTACTACCCATCTCAAGGCTATCTTCAATGGGTTGTAGTACTTGATCTCTCAACCTAGCTGTTCTCAAATCCCAAAAGAAATTACGAGAATAAATCGTGTTGGCTAAAGGCATAGAATTTCGCCGAGTTAGGCCTCCAGCAAAACCCTCACTTTGTTGTTTGGGATCACTAAAGCCATGTTCCTGAAAGTGACAACTGGCGCAAGAAACTTCGTTATTAATAGAAAGTTTTTTATCATAAAAAAGTACTCTACCCAAGGTGGCACCTTCATTGGTGATGGGATTAGAAATCAAATTGGAGCCTTGTAGGAATTCCAAAACATAAACCTGAAAATGCGCTGGATAATTGAGCGTTGCATAGTCAAAAGGAATTTCGGGAAGCTCTGGCTGAATGACAACTGGTTCTGGCAAATCAGCAAGCTCTTCATCTTTATTACAGGAAAAAATTAGGCTTAGACTGCAAAATATTAAGAAGTAAGGTATTCTTTTCATACCCCAAATTAAGTTTTTTTTAATTAAAAGCATATAGAACGAATTAGTTCTTCTCATTCTGTCATTTATATAGCAGCAGCCCAATAAATGCTTGGTATCTTTTTTCTGTTTTTTACGTAAGTAGATAAAATTATGTCTAACAACTTAAAGTTGATAGTCACAAACCTCCTCTTAAAAGACAATCGTGAAAAACATCATCATCAATAAAGTTGGCGATACGACTCGCAAGCTTCAAATAACATTTGATACAAATCAACAGGAGCTTACAAAGGAAGAAGAACGATTAAAGTTAACTTTAGAACTATCTGGAATTGGGGCCTATGATTGGTGTCCCAAAACAGATACTGTTATCTGGGATGCTCGAATTCGTGAAATATTTGGCTATCCGGATAGCTCAGATGAAGATCCAATTGAATTCTATTTTAGGGTTTTACACCCGGATGATCTTGAAAAAAGTAGGCAATTCTTTTTAGAAATTTTAGATTCTAAGTGTAAAGAAAATAGAATTACCAATGAACGCCGAATTATCAGAAACGGAGAAATTTGTCACATCAAAGGCAATGCTTTAATCTTCAGAAATGAGCAAGGAGAAGTGGAACGTATTATTGGGAGTGTTGAAGATATAACGAATAATAAAAATAGAGAACTAGAGATAATTACTGTAACAGAACGTTTAAACGAAGCTCAAAGAGTTGCAAAAATTGGAGCATTTGAAACCGAGCTAGACGGCCGAAAAATATGGTGGAGTAAGGGGGTGTATGATATATTGGAAATAGATCAAGGTCAAGTACCTCCTGATGGTTTGGAATTCTTAGCTTTTGTACATCCTGATGATCGGGATTATATCATACATAAAACAGCAATCTGCATTAAAGAAAAACAAGAAATTAATTTAGAATACCGTTTACAATTCCAAGATGGACGGATCAAATACATGAGTGATGTGGCAACTCCAATCGTCAATAGTGAAGGGAGGGTGGTCAAAATAAATGGGATATCTAGAGATATAACAGAACGCAAATTGGCAGATTTGGCACTTCATAAAAGTGAAGAGCAATATCGAACACTGGTTGAGAATTCGCATGATTTGATTTGGGAACTGGATATAGAAGGTAATTACATCTTTATTAATTCAATGGCCAAAGAGTTTTATGGGTTCGAACCTGAAAAGATGATTGGTACTAATTTTACAAACCGGATAACAGCTGATAAACTAGAAGAGGCACGTCAAGTCTTTAAAGAAATGATTGAACTGGGTAAGGATGTTTTTCATTATGAATGCAAAGTATACAATAGGGATAGAGAAGTCGTTTTACTCGATTCTCACGTAGTGGTCAAACGAAATGAATTAGGCGAAATTATAAGTGTTACCGGTATCTCTCAGAATATCACTGAGCGTAAAAAGGCGGAAGCAGCATTGCGAAAAAGTGAGGAACGCTTACAGCTTTCAACTAGAGCAGCAGAAATTGGAATATGGGATTGGAATGTGAAATCAGATCTTCTCATCTGGGATGAAACAATGCTGAAAATATACGGATTGATTAAAGGGGAGCATCCGGTATCTTCTGACTTATGGCTCAGTCGATTACATCCCGATGATAGAAAGGAGATTGAAGAAAAAGTAGAAACGGCATTGAAGTCAGAAACAGAACTTAAGATGGAATACCGAATCCTATGGCCAGATAAAAGTATTCGATATATCAAAGAAGTAGGAGCTATTCATAGAGATGAAAATGGAGAGGCGATTCGTATGTTTGGAACGAATTGGGACGTGACAAAAGAAAAAGAAGCAGAGCAACAAGAAATTCGTGCACGTCAATTAGAGGTAAGAAATCAAGAATTAGAGCAATTTGCCTACGTAGCTTCTCATGACTTAAAAGAACCACTTCGGACGGTGAAAAGTTTTTCTGAAATCATAAAACAACGTTACGAAGACCGACTAGATGAAGATGCTAATAAATATCTAGGATTTATATCTCAAGCGGCTAGTCGAATGGATCTAGTAATAAAGGCATTACTAGATTATTCACGTATCGGTCAGCAGTCGGAAGTAAGCAAGATCAATTGCAACCATATCGTTAATGATGTACTTCGCGACTTGTCCGTACAGATAAAAGAAACGAATGTCTGTTCTATATTTGCTACTTTACCTTCAATTAATGGCCATGCAATTGAAATGAGGATGCTTTTTCAAAACCTCATTTCCAACGCTATCAAATTTCGACATGAAGAACGTCAACCAATAATCCGGCTTTCTGCCGAAAAGAAATCAATGCATTGGGAGTTTTGTATCCGAGATAATGGCATCGGTATGGATTCCTCCTATTATCAAAAAATATTCGAACTCTTTCAGCGCCTCCATGCAAGAGATGAGTTTGAAGGCACTGGAATCGGCTTGGCACACTGCAAAAAAATCCTAGATTTACACCATGGTGAAATATGGGTAGAATCTACAATAGGAGAGGGGAGTGCTTTTTATTTCACAATTCCTGTAGAATAATCAACTTAGCCACCAAGCGAGTCGCCCCAGCTCTCCTCATCCAATCCCATCCATCCAGGCAGCTAGCCAACCCTTCCTTCGTTTTCCACGTGTTAGTAACTGAACGGGTATTAAAGCGGATGTTCTCTGCTATTTTAATGAAAATTAAGTGTAATTTCTGTGTAAACACAACGAATGACAGATAGCGAGTTACAACAACTAATCTTAGCTTGTCGCAAACACGAATCGGCATCTCAGAAAAAATTGTATCGGCATTTCTATAATTATGGAATGACCATCTGTAGTCGCTATGCCCAAAATCGAGAAGAAGCTAGTGAAATCCTCAATGATGGTTTTGTGAAAATTTTTACCAAGTTGGATAAGTATTCTGATCACCTCTCATTCAAAGCTTGGTTAAGCACCATCATGGTCAACACTGCTATTGATGCTTATCGCAAAAGACTTTCAAAACCAATGACGGTAGATCTTGTTCATGCACAACATTTACAAACATCTGCTACAGCGATTGGCGACCTGTCGGCAAAAGAACTATTGAAAATGGTGCAAAGCCTCCCGCCTTCTTATCGAATGGCTTTTAGTTTACACGCTATTGAAGGCTTTACACATGTTGAAATCGGTCAGAAATTAGGAATATCAGTAGGAACTTCAAAATCAAATTTGGCAAAAGCCAGAGTGAAATTGCAGGCCTTGATACATTCAGTAACTGAGAAAAAAAGTAAGTATGGATAATAAGGATTTTGATGAAATGTTTTCAAACAAATTGCAAGAAACGCAATCGTTTGAATTTAGGGAATCCGACTGGGAGGAGGTGTCCGAGAGAATCAAACAACCCAAGCGGAAAAAGAGAGCTGGTATTTGGTTTTGGATGCTAGCTGCTGCTTGTTTGTTATTGGGATTGGCTACGGCTTATCTCGCGATTGACTTAAACGACACGAAAAGGGAATTGGCAGAAGTACAAGCATCTATTCTCTCCCAATCTAGCGTAAATTCAACAAGTAGCTCCGCAGAAAAAACGATTGATATTGCGATAGACAAGCTCGAGAGATCAGATCAGACAAGGTCAGAAAATGTACTAAAAGAAATTCTCGATAAAGAAGATCAAGCTATTGCAAAATCAGAAAAAATCATTGAAAATAATTTTCCAAGTCCAACTAATAACAGTATAGTTTCAATTACTACAAACTCAAACAATAAGCTAAGCCCCAACTTATTAGAACCAACGAATAAAAAAACAAATTCAGGAGAACTAAGCTCAAGCACTGACAATGAGATTAAGACTGGAATTGCTACTGAGCTTAACTCTGATATTGAGACTTCAATTGTCTCTGACCTTACAACCGCCGCTGAAATCACACAACTCTCCGCCTTCCCATTAGAAATAGAGACGAAAGAAATTGATTTTAAGCCAAGTCCCCTTAGACCAAAAACAAAAAAAGAATCAAAACAAAGAAGTAGATTAGGTATCACCGCCGCTTGGGCATTACCAGAGAAATTAATAGAGAGTAATTCCGAGAATAGTAGCATCAAGCGAAAAGCCTTTGATCTCGGTTTGAACTATAGTTTTGATATAACCAAAAGAATAAATACCTGGGCAGCAGTTTCTTTTCATACGACAACTTATAAAACCGAAAACCTAGATAGAGCAGACAGGGCGTCTCTTTTAGAATTTGGAGATTTAGTTTTGATTGATAACAACTCAGTACCTGTAGGTCAGGGAGCATCTGAAGCAGAGAGTGATGTTACTGCAAAACAAAATGTGCTGCGCTACAGTTTGGGAGCTAATTATACATTCCTGCAGAAAACTCGTTGGGGACTTTATTCCGGCTTATCTGCACAGGCACAAACGAAGATAAATAATAAGATCTTTATCGGTGGAAATGATGACGGAGCATTGGTTGAAGATAGCTTTGAATCAAACTCACAAGGAAAAAAAGAAGCCTTTCGCTTACATGCATTCGTAGCGCAAGTCGGTTGCCATTTTGATATAAGCAAAAAGTTAAGTTGGCAATTTGAAGCGTATAGCCAATTAAAATTAGCACCAAAATCAAACCGGATTTACGAACCTTTTGGCTTGCGTACAATTGTTTCTTATCGCTTCTAGTCAAAATCTATTTAATTTAATTTAGAAATCCACCTACTTTGGAGGTGGTCATGTTCTGAGAGCTTTGCATTCATGTCCTCATAATTGCGAGCTGTGTGGATAGTATAGCCATGAGGGCAATGCCATTGAAATCGGAAGAACCTTGTTGAGAAATTTTGAATCTGTCGGAATCGCCAG